>CAZIKE010000010.1:0-16105 GCA_964539775.1 uncultured Chitinophagales bacterium | reverse complement strand
AGGGCCTTCGCAAGGACTGGGTTTGGCTTGTAACGCGGCTCGGCAATCTTGAACATCATGCTCAAGAAGTTCTCCGTGTACGACAGCTCGTTGTCGGGATGGACGTACGGCATGCCAATGCTGTGACGATAAGCGAATGCGGCCAGCGTCGGCACTTTTCCGATAAGACGGTAGATTGTCAGCAGGCGCTCGTTCGGATCGTTGATGTGCTTTGCCGTTGGGTAAAATGTCGAAAGTGCGGCAAGAGTGCTGACCAGCATGCCCATCGGATTGGCATCGTAGTGGAAGCCATCCATGAACTTCTTGATGTTCTCATGGACGAACGTGTGAAGCGTGATGTTCCTCGTCCATTCATCGAGCTGAGTCTTATTAGGAAGTTCGCCGAAGATGAGTAGGTAGGCAACCTCCAGGTACGAGCATCGCTCTGCGAGATCTTCAATCGGGTACCCACGATACCGAAGAATACCCTTGTCACCATCGATGAACGTGATCTTGCTCTTGCATGATGCCGTATTCATGAAAGCAGGATCGTACGTCATTAAACCGAAATCGTCCGCATTGACCTTAATCTGTCGTAGGTCAATTGCCTTGATCGTGCCGTAGTCTATGGGGATTTCGTATTGCTTCCCGGTTCGGTTGTCCGTGATAGTGAGTGTATCCACTTTCTCATTCACGCTCCGTTCCATCGTTTGAGCCGTTGTCGGTTCCATACTCTCTCTCCTTGTGTAGTGTCGTTGTTATGGCAATCGAATTCTCCCACAAAAGAGATGTATCTCGCTGGATTGATCTATCGGGTGGGTGTTGAAAGTCCAGAGAGAAGTTTCTCTCTTGTGAGGGGTCCTAAAAGAACAAGACTTTCATGCGTAACCTATGAAGAAGATTGCACAGATACAAGGTACAGTCGGCACAAGAGCTAAATAGAAAGTTGTTGCTGAGGCGTGCTTTCTTGCAAAGCGACACGTGTGTACGCCCATGCGGGTGCGAGCTCTTTTCCTCGACGTTGTTGAACGCGGCTCTTGTCGTGTAGTGGTGGAGATGAAGCCGAGCGGGCCGTAAACACTATGAAGCGACCAATTAAAAAAAGATAATAAGAGCAATATCCAAAAATTTTTGCTTGACAAATGAATAAAATGGTTTATATTTGTAAAACAACATAATCATTCGAGTGACTGAGTAAAGCGAGAACAGAGTTGTATAACTCATCTTTTACAATTATGTGCAATATTCTTCAGCAATACATGAATTTCCATCGAATCATCAGTCATCTACTTAGCAATTACGTATTGGTTAGAATTACGCATTGTCGTCACTTTACCTGTTTGGTGTTATGCATGTCCTTCTCTGCAGCCTTAACCGCTGAGAGCGCTCTATCTCAGCAGAACGATACATTGCGCGCGGAGGCCAAATCCTCTCTTATCAACCTCAACGACGGGGTAGCGTTTGAGATTTGTCCACACACGGGATTCATGGGAAAGAGCGGAACGCTCGGCCTGCGCCTTTCCATGAATTATGGTTCTCTTAACCTTGAGTTGGCAGGCGAGCAAGTGATCGGAGCAAACGCTAATCTGTATCCCCTTTCCGTCAACGCAATTCTCAATCTGTCAACTCGCTCGCGCCTGATTCCGTATGGTGCAGCTGGGGTTGGCTTGATGCTCACAGTGCCGACTTCAGCGATAGGGGATGAGACGGTGTCCACGCTCGGATTCAACTTTGGCGCGGGCGCCCGGTTTTACTTCACGCCAACGATGGGTGTTCGAGTCGAAGCTAAACAGCATATCACCAACATCAGGAACACCCGCGATGAGCGGCAGGAGTTGATACTCTTTCAGGAAATCAGTCTTGGCGTCACGTTCATGATCCGCTAACGAACGGGGTATAACATGCGTGTACACAGGTGGATTCTCTTTCTTCTTCTTGGTGCTCTCTCTACGATGTCGTCTTATGCGCAGCTACCGTATTCGAACAGCATTAGTCTGTCCGTCGGCGCGTACGCGGCGAGCGGCCTCGGGACCAATCCTCACTACGCTGCTCGTTACAATTACTTTGTCTCAGGAGGGAAATTCTTTGTCGAAGGTACACTTGGCTTCGGCAGTTTGCGTTCCAATGTTCTCTCAAGCGTCACCAGGTCGCAACTCTTCGAGAGCGATCGGTTGTACACATACGAGTTTGTTGCAGGCTTCGATCCGCTTCCTAACAGCTACGTGCCGTTCATGATCCTCGGTGTTGCCGGGATCAATCAGGGAGGGCAATCGACATTTGCGGGAGTGATCGGTCTGGGCAAGCGGGTTCCCTTAAAGGGCGCCTTTGGCGGGAATCAGTTTGGCTTTCGCTACGACGTGCGTGATCAGATTTTCTCGCAGAGAATTCTCAATAACGAGCCATTTGTCTCACACAACATCGCATTCACTGTGGGCATGCAATTCTATTTCTAGTCACTTCATAGAACGACAGTATCGGGGAGAAGTGTATGAGACCAGTTCAGCGGGTGGTGGCAGGTATGTGCGGCGGAGGTGTTGCTCTAATTCTGGCAGCGTGCGGTTCATCGCCGCCCGATGACATCCTTGATCGCTCCGGGCAGGCCGCGATTGTGTTTGTTCGAGAGAACAGCCGCGAGGAAAATCGAAGCGAGCCGATGCGAAGCAATATTGATGAGTACTATCCGGGCAGCGATCTGTTCTTGCTGAGTCCGATCTCGCCGCAGGGCAAACTCACCAACCTGACAGCCCAATACACGACGCGCGGCATCAGCGACCCGCGCAACTACGGTGCGTGTGCGGACCCTGAGGTCTCTTACGACGGCAGGAAGATTCTCTTTTCGATGAAGGTGAGCCGCAACAGCCGCTGGCGCATCTACGAAATGAATGTCGATGGGACGAACCTTGTGCAACTGACCGAAGGTTCGACAGGCGACGATATGGACCCAGCCTACCTTCCCAACGGGCAAATCGTGTTCACATCAACACGCCCCGGTATCGTTGATGAATACGAGCGGCGGGAATCGCCCCTGCTGCACGTTGCAGATCGCACAACAGACGGACGGCTCGTCAACATCCGGCGCATATCGTTCAATCAAAGCCACGATATCAACCCCGTTATCCATTCCAGCGGAAAAATCATTTATGGACGGTGGGAGCACCTCGGCAATCCCAACAAGTTCCCGCTGTTCGTCATGAACCCCGATGGCACACGACCCTTCGTGCTATACGGGAACCACTCGCCGCGCGAAAGCGGGGACAGAGCATTTGTCGAGGCACGAGAGCTCTCCGACGGAGGGCTGGTGTGTTCGATCATGGAACGGAACTCACCCTTTGAAGGAGGCGCGATTGCCATCATCGATATTTCAAAGTCGGATGACAATCTCACATTCATTACACCGCCCGACGTTGTCTTCAATAACACGGGCCGTGCAACGAGCGCCTTCTATAAGACGCCGCATCCTATCATAGACAAGAATGCCTCGAGCGATAGGAGGGAGAAGATCCTTGTTGCAATGTCTCCCATTCCTCACGTTCCGGGCAACCAGCACGACGATGTCGATTACGGCATCTACGTCATGGATAAAGATGGAGGGAATCTTCGGCTCATCTACAATGATCCTGACTATAACGAGATCGACCCCGTTCCCGTCATGCCTCGAGAAAGAATCCCGGGTGGCATTCCCCAAGTCATTCCGATGGATCCAAACGTCGTGGCAGGGCTTTCTTCCGGCGCAACGACCGGGATGTTCTTCGACGGCAATGTGTACGATCGCGCGCCCAACGACGGGCAGACTCGTCCTTCGCCAACATTCCTGAACGCCGACGGCACCACCGGGCAGGCCAGGTTCCTACGTGTGCTGGAAGCTGTGGACATGCCTCGCGAGGGTTCCAAACGCGGGCAAGCCATCGGCAACATCAATCTGGAGAAGCAGCGCATCATCGGGTATGCAACGATCCGCTCCGACGGTTCCTTCTCTATTGAAGTGCCGGCGAACCGCTCGCTGCACGTGCAAACACTCGACCAGCATGGCATGTTGCTGGTAAGTCAGTTGACGTGGATTCAGGTGATGCCGGGGGAAAAGCGGCTTTGCACGGGCTGCCACGACTCACATGACCGGGATCTGATTATCAACGATCTTCAGATTGCCCCAAACAACCAGGTCATCAACCGAGCACGGGGCACGGCGTACGAATCCGGCTTCCATAATGCAGAAACCGTAACGGCTCATCCCGCTGCGCGCGCCGATACGCTCGATTTCTTCGATCGTTATCGCACCGGAAGAACCAACACCGTTCAGAACGTCTTCGACCGCCGTTGCATCAACTGTCACAGCACCAGCGCTCCTGCCGGGGGGTTGAGTCTGGAAAATATGCCGTCGGATTTGACCCCTCCACCAAATCCGTTCACCGAGATGACGACGTCCGTGTATGAAACGCTCACCCGCAACGGCCGCTATCGCACGGCGACGAACAACGACATGCAGTACGTCCACGGCCATAACGGCTCGCGGCACAGTCCGTTGCTCTGGGTGATGTATGGAAGGCAATTGAACGATCCGAGCAACCGGGAGTACCGACCGTTGAGCTACGATCACACGCAAATGTGGACGCGGGATCAGTTCGGTCGCATCGATCCATTTCTCCCTGCCAACCGCGATCTGCTTACGATGATCGAATGGGTTGATATGGGAACGCAGTTCTCCAATACCGTTGGTCGATAGGAGAAAGTATATGCGCCTGACACAACTCATCGCTCTTCTTCTGCTCACGTACTTCCTCGCGGGATGTGCTGCCGTGAAAGTGTATCAGCGCGCCAACCTTGGCGACCCGATCATGGAACGGACGGACGTGTTCGCCAAGCAAACACTTGAGCAGAAATTCTTCTCGACGCGGGAGGGAAGCATCGGCGGGGCGGCGGGCATTGGCGGCGGTTGCGGCTGTGCAAAATGATGACTGTGATGCAGACTTGCATGACACGATTTCGCAAACATATCGCTCATCTTGTTCTTGTCAGCTTCTTGTTGTGGTCGACGGGCTTTGCAGCAGGAGGTGGAGAGGGATTGGGATTTACGACCTATTACTTCTCCGATAGCGGCGATAACAGCGTCGTCACCACATCGTTCAATCTTGCGAAGCGCCTGTTGCAGAACACACTCCTGCTCTTCGATATCGAACTCGATCAGGTGACCGTGCCCCCGGTAACGGCCGTGACGGGTGCAACGAGGCCTCAGCGGCGCGCAAGCGAGCCTTTTGAAAAGAATCGGGGGCAGATCATTCTCGGTCTCCAGCAGGGTCTCAGTGCCAACGCCACCATTGCCGTCAACTACTACCGGAGTCAAGAAGTGGATTACCGCTCGAACGCAGCGGTGATGACGTACAGTCAGGAGATGAACGAGAAGAACACGACGCTCACGCTGCGCGGTCAATACAATGCCGACCTGGTGGGCGAGATTCTCCAGAATGGCGATTTCGTGAACCAGCGCAAGAAGACGTACACCGGCTCGTTGGGCATCAGTCAGATTCTCTCACCGAACACCGTCGTGGATATCGGCTACGATTTCGTGCTCCATAAAGGATTTCTGAGCGATCCGTACCGTCAGGTTCGCCTCTACGACGCCGTCGGCGCCTCGACCTTGGTGGATGAGCAGCATCCTCATACGCGTACACGGCACGCCGGCGCGGTGAGGCTGAGTCAGTTCATCGTGCCGATCAAAGCATCGCTCATCGGCAGCTACCGTTATTATTTCGACTCGTGGAAAATCCGTTCGCACACCGGCGAGGTGAAGTTTAACAAATACATTCTGCAGGACCTCATCTTTGGGGTAGACTACCGCTACTACACGCAAACAGGCGCGTATTTCTACCGCGATCGGTATGTTGGCATTCAGGACCTTGCAACCGCGTTACGCACCTCGGACTACAAGCTGAAGCCGTTCTCGTCCAACAACTTCGGCTTCACACTCACGTACCTGTTGCGCGGAGTTGCGAAGGATGATCCGGATTTCGAGTTCCTCCACGGTTCGGCGCTCGAGCTAATGTATTTCCGGTATTTCAACGATCTGGACTTCTCGGCAAACATTGTTCAGGTTTCCATCAAGTTTTCGATCTAATTGGGGAGATGAGCATGAAGACGATACAGTTGTGCGCCGTGATGGTGATGAGTGCGAGCGTGTGCGGAACGATTCGCGGGGGAGAGCAACGCGCGCCGGAGCAGTTGGGTGCGCACTGGGCACGTGTTTCCGATGAGGCGGAGATTCAGCTTCTCGTAGAGAAGCTGCGGGCCAATGGTGGTGGCACGAGTGCGGTGGAACGGAAACACTTGCCCTCTTTGTTTGCAGAACCTCAGCACGTCCAGGCCGTGCTGAGCAGACAGGCAGGCGATGCGTTGTCCAGAGGAGCGCACGCGCCGGCAACGTCATTGCCTGCCGCTGATGTCGGCCGATGCCGCGTCACAGTACGGGGGAGCGCGGCATCGGCGGAGTTTCCATCGGGCGAGCGACTCGTTTTCGAAAAGATCGGAGGGCGCTGGAAGATTACGGGTGGGTCTCTCCCCGATGGCTTCACTGCTGGCAGCACGAGCATATCATCGCCCCACTCCGTCGGCGGCAACGCGGGTGTGTCCGTTGGAGAGACGTTCGTTCCGGTTGCGGTAAGTCGCGAGCACGGCATCGGACGTCTCACGGAACGCATCACGCGCTCACGGCTCGATCGTGCACTGTTCGGTCTTCCTGACAAGACGGCGTCGTACATTTCGCTTCGCTACACAAACGGGCGGCGATTTGTTTCTGCCACGTACATTCAACTTGTCCTCGATCCCGAATGGAACCGCATCCTCTACGGCAACATGGATCGTTGGATCAAAGCCTATCCCGTCCAGGGTCCTTCGTCCGTTGCAGTGGACGCTGACGGGAATGTCTTTGTCGGGCAGCCTGCCCACAAACGTGTGCTGGTGCTGAAGTTGGTCGGTTCGGGAGATAATGTCGAGCTACAGCATCGCCATCAAATCTACAACATCACCAACCCAACCGCGCTTGCCATCGGCGACAACGGCACCCCCTTCGATACAGGGGACGATGTCCTCTATGTTGCTGATGCCGCAGAGAACAGGGTGCTGAAGTACACCGGGGGAGCGCTGCGCAACTCTCTGGTGGCCACCTTCGAAGGTTTCGCGACTCCCACGTCCATTGCCGTGGGCCGATGGAACGGAGCAAACAACGCTTTGTTGTATGTCGTCGATAAGCTCGCAAACCGCATCCGTGTGTTTGAGGATGAAGGAACCTCACTGGCGCTCCTCCAGGAGTACCGGGGCACCTACAGTCAGTACTTCACATCCATGAAGATTGATCACTTCGGTCATGTCTATGTCGTTGACCGAGTGCATTCGCAGATCCTCAAGTTCACCGCTGCACTCGATCTGTTGGATGGTGATGGAGGAGATCAGGCCTACGAAGGGCTCGGCGACATCGATATCCCGTTTGCAAAAGTGGTGGTCGACGGCGAGGGCCAATACTGGGCCGGGTTCGATCAGGTCTTTGCCCTCGAACGCTGGAGCGACGCGAGCGGGGCTCAACGAAGAAAGATAGGTGTGAAGATGAAAGGGATTGGTTTCTCTGCCGATGCGGATGTCAGCAGCATCGCGTGCGGCTTTGTGCTGACGGATGTTGCCGACGTTACGGCTCGGATTTACGATGAACACAACAGGCTCGTCCGCACCCTGACTTCGTCGTGGATGAATGCCGGAGAGAAACGACTGCTCTGGGATCGACGGGGCGACGACGGTACGCAGGTTTCTCCCGGCACCTACCGCTATGAACTTGGGGCAGTATCAGCCTACGGCGGCGAGCCTGTGGTTTCCAACACGCGATTCTCTCTGCCACTGTATTACTACGAAGATTGCGGCAGCGACAACCGGGCGGACGATGCGCATCTTGTTCAGGGAAGCGCTGTGCGGTGGGGTCCATCGCCATCGGCAACAGCGAACGAGCACGCGTCGTCCGTGCAGTACCGCTATTCGGGCTTGAACCCGGCGAGCAAATACGAGGTGGCTGCAGAGTTTGCTGCCGGCGACGGTGTGCCGCGCCTTCAAGAGTTGACAGCCAACGGCCTGCGTCTTGGGGTGCCTTTCCGTGTGAGTACTACTCCAATGAAGACGGCTTTTCTTGCTCTGCCCGAAGAAAGCTATGCGAGCGGGAAAGTAACGATCGCCGTCAACAGGCTTGGTGAAGGCTCTGCCGTACTCACGCAATTGTGGATCAAAGAAGTCGGCGGGGGATTCCAGTCGCAGCCAACAGCAGCTTTGCCGACAAGATATCTGCTCGAGCAGAATTATCCTAATCCCTTCTCCGCCACAGGCGGATCCGCCTCCGGCGGAAATCCTTCGACCACGATTCGCTACGCGATACCTACCGATGGGCCGGTGACGTTGAAGGTGTACACCATCGCGGGACAGGAGGTGGCGACGTTGGTGAACGAGCACAAATCGGCGGGGAAATATGAAGTCGTGTTCGAAGCACGCAACGTCACAGGGAAAACGCTTGCCTCGGGCGTGTACCTATACAGAGTTCAGGCCGGCAGTTTTTCTGAGACAAGGAAGATGATCCTGTTGCGATAGTGCCATCGGTTTCTCAGTGTGTACGCCGGCGTGCGGCGTTCCATGTTCACGGGTCACTTCAAGTTTATCGGCGGCAACGAGTTCTTCGACATTCAGACGGACCAATGGGGGCTTGCAGCGGGCGTTCTGGCGTCGTTTCCGATTGCAAGCCGCGTGGGGTTTCTTGTGAGGATGGGATTCGAAATTCACGCTGCCAGCGAAGGCAGATGCTGCCATCAATCAGCCGAAGTTCAACGTTGTCGGCATGCTGGATTTGAATGTTCTACTGTAACTACTGTAACTACTTAATGGGGGAGAATGATGGATACGACCATTCACGCGCAATGGTCGTCCTCGCTTCGCTGTCCCAACCATGATGAGCCGGTGGAGATCATTGTGGATCAGGGGCTGGGAGTCGGGACGCCGCAGATTGAGATTGCAGGGTGTTGCATGCCGTTCGTCCGTTTGGTGGAGCGCAAGCTCCAGAGTCTTTTGCGGGCTGATGTCCACACACTGACACGTCCGCATCTGAACTAAACGCGGCGGCGTCAAGTTTTTCCCAAAAGCACCGACTGCCTGTGGCGGACCGTAATTCACGGCACAACTGGCAAACGTCATGGGCAGTCGGTGAAGGGAGTGTTGCGATGTGCTTTGCCCCAAAGCACGGAGGCGGCGGGGTGAAGTGCATCGCCTTGGCGGAGCGCTTACGCAGGCACCTCGCGCAGCACAACCTTCTTGGGTTCTTGCTTCTGGCGTGTTTGCATCAGAACGGTTTGCATCTCGAACGGTTCCCTGCCGTTGGCCGGCTGCAAACGCGTGTAGGTGCCGTTGGCGGTAAGCACACGGGCACCGACGTTATCCTGCCACGCGGCATCCAGCGTCTCGCGTTTGATCATGTCTGCCCACACGGGGTCCTCGATGGGAAACATCAGTTCGACGCGGCGGTCCAGGTTTCTGCCCATCAGGTCGGCGCTGCTGCAATAGAGTTCGGGCTTTCCGTCGTTGAGGAAATAGAAGACGCGGCTGTGTTCGAGAAATCTTCCAACGATACTGATCACGTGGATATTCTCACTCACGCCCTTCACGCCGGGTCGCAGGCTGCACACACCACGCACAATCAGATCGATTTTCACCCCTGCCTTCGATGCTTTGTAGAGTGTCTCGATCATGGTGATGTCGGTGAGGGCGTTCATCTTCATCATAATGTGCGCGGGCCGGCCGTTGCGTGCGTGCTGGATCTCCCGCTCGATAAGTTCGGTGAGCCGCTTGCGCAGGTTCAGTGGGGCAACGATGAGTTTCTGGAAATCCTGCTTGTGGGAAAACCCGGTGAGAAAGTTGAACACCTCCGATGCGTCGGCGGCAATATCATCCCTGCAGGTGAAATAGCTGATGTCGGTGTAGATGCGCGCTGTATCGGGGTTGTAGTTGCCGGTGCCGAGATGCACATAGCGACGCAAGCCGTCTCCTTCCTTGCGGACAACAAGGGCAACCTTTGCATGCGTCTTCAATCCCACCAGCCCGTACACGACATGAATGCCCGCGCGCTCTAACTTCTTCGCCCAGCCGATATTGTTCTCTTCGTCGAAACGTGCCTTCAATTCCACCAGAACTGCCACCTGCTTCCCGGCCTCCGCGGCTTGAATGAGGAGGGGGATGAGCGGTGATTCCTTTCCGATGCGATAGAGGGTTTGTTTGATGGCGAGAACGTTCGGATCGGTTGCAGCGGCTTTGATGAACTGCACCACCGGAGTGAACGAATCATACGGGTGGTGCAGGACAAGGTCGCTCCGCCTGATGACACCAAAAATATCCTCTCCCTCGTCATCGGCGAACAACATTGCAGGATGATAGGGCGTGTCTTTCAAGTCCGGTCGTGGCAGCTTCAGCAATTGCATAAGATGACTCATGCCGAGCGGAGGACGGAAATGGTACACGTCATCCTGCGTGATCTCGAGATTCTCCGCGAGGATGTCGATGATTCGCTGCGGCATGGTTTCCTCCACCAACAAGCGCACAACGGAGCCGAACCGCCGCATCTTGATGGACTCTTCGATCGAGCTGATCAAGTCCGCCGCTTCGTCCTCCTGAATTTCGATGTCGGCGTTGCGTGTCACCTGGAACGCGTACGATTCCTTGACCGTCATGCCCGGGAAGAGCATGCTCAAGTTTTCCCGAATCAGATCTTCCAACCAGACGAAACGAGCGACGTTGGGGCTCTCGCTGGGAATGGCCACCAGGCGCGGCAGGACGTCCGGCACCTTCACGCGCGCGAAGCGTTCCTCTCCCTTTGGGCTGCTCACGACAACGGCAAGGCTCAGGCTGAGGTTGGAGATATACGGGAACGGATGGCCGGGGTCGAATGCCAGTGGGGTGAGCACGGGGAAGATCTCCTTTGCGAACATCTCGCTCAGGCGTGCGCGTTCTCCGGCCGTGCATTCCTTCATGGTGAGAAGATGAATGCCTGCAGCCGCGAGTTTTGGATGGAGATCGTTCCAGAACAGGTCGGATTTCTCCCTGAGCATCCGGTCCACACGCCGGTGGATTTCCTTGAGTTGTTCTGTCGGGACTTTTCCATCCGGTGAGTACTCCACCACATCGGCGAGAATCTGCTCCTTGATTGCAGCGACGCGAATCATGAAGAACTCATCGAGGTTGGAGCTGGTGATGGCGAGGAACTTGACGCGTTCCAGGAGTGGATGACGCGGATCCTGCGCTTCTTCTAACACGCGCTGGTTGAATTCGAGCCAGCTCAACTCGCGGTTGATGTACAGTGCCGGGTCAAGTGAGGATGTGCCGTGCAAACCAACATCCGCCGGTGGAGCGGACTTCCGCCGCAGTTTCGGGCTTCTGCTCCGTACGGGCTTTGCGGCAGCTTTCGGCGCACTCTGGGTCGCCGGAGCGTCTGTCGCGCGGTTCTCGGTCGCCGGGTTGTTCTGATGTGTTGGCTTCACTATAACTGTTCCAGCATCTCGTTCGTCAGGCATCTCATACCTCAGGGGAGAACGGTTTCACCTTTTATGATACGGCAACTCGGGTCAGAAGGCAAATCAAGAAGATGTTAAGCGCCTTGCTACAAGTATGGGGCAAGGCTGTTGAATTTTTCAACTCCGACTGAAACAGTCCTTGTCAGTAAACAAAAAATTTCCCACATTGTTCGGCCAGTTGTGCCGAACAATGTGAACACCATCAGCCACTCTTTCAGGCGGACGATCGTTTATCCGACAACGATTATCTCGTAGGGGAAATTGTTCTTGGCACACAAGGTCTTTCTCGCGTTCCTCGTCACTGTCTCGATCTCCGCGGTTCTCGCCATCGGCGCGTACGGATTTCACTATTACACAACACCGATTCCGCAACGCCCGTTTCTCTCCAACTACGAAACCATGAAGCCTTCGGGCAAGTACAGCCACGGGCTTGGCGTCGTCGGTTCGTTGATGATCATTGTCGGCGTTGCCATGTATTCGACGCGCAAGCGCGTGCGTGCGCTGTGGAATCTGGGCAAGCTTTCGCGCTGGCTTGAAGTGCACATCTTCCTTTGCCTGCTCGGTCCCATCCTCGTCATCTTTCACACCACATTCAAGGCAGGCGGCATTGCCGCGGTGAGTCTCTGGTGCATGCTCTCGGTAGCCGCCAGCGGCGTTATCGGAAGGTTTCTGTATGTGCAGATCCCGCGAAACCTCAAGGGGACGGAGCTTACGCATGAGGAGGTTACGACTGAGTTGGAGAGACTGAGCGCGGAACTTGGTCAATCACCCTTGGGGAAGCAGTTGATGACGAAGATGGATGAGCGCTTTGCTGCGGTAGGCAAGCCCACAACCATGCGCGAGACGGTGGCGTTGCTCGTGCGCTTGCAGGGAGTGCGGCGAAGCGTAAGGCATGCGATGCACGAGGCAATTGCTCGCAGCGGCATCTCTCACCAGCACGGTCGCGCGTTGTTCAAGCTTGCCTCTGCCCGTACGACGTTGCTGCAAAAGACCGTCGTTCTCGCCCAGGTGGAAAAGCTGTTCTTCTACTGGCATGCAGTCCATCTCCCCTTTACGGTCATCATGTTCATCACGCTTGCGGCGCATGTTGTGGTTACCGTGATGTTGGGCTATCGCTGGATATTTTGAGAGATGGGAGAACGGATGAACTTTGTGCAAGCGCTTCGGGTTGCGGTGATTCTTGCGATGGGGATGGTGCACGGTTCGTTCGCGCAGTTTTCGCCCGGTGAACTTTCTCACGCACATCGGCAGTGGGAAGGGATCAACAACTGTCTGCAGTGCCACGAAACGGGAAAAGAGATCAGCGGCAAGAAGTGTCTTACGTGCCATGCCGAAATCAGAAATTCTCTTGAGAGGAAGAGGGGCTATCACTTCAACGTCTCCTCGCAGCCGTGCGTTGCCTGTCACAAGGAACATCTCGGCAGGGATGCGCAGACGGTGGTGTTCGACCCGCGCTCGTTTGATCATGCACGCACGGGCTTTGTCAGGACGGGGAAGCACGCCTCACTTCGCTGCGAGGACTGCCACACGACGCGGCTTCTTCGGGACGCGGAGGTGAAGGCGCTTGTGGCGAAGACGGGACGCGAAACGTTCCTGGGCCTCGGATCCACCTGCGTAAGTTGCCATGAAGACCGGCATGCGAAGACGGTGGGAGCGGAGTGCCAGAAGTGCCATTCCACCTCGGCATGGTCGCCCGCGTCGTCGTTCGACCATACAAGGGCGGCGTTCGCGCTCGCGGGCAAACATGCCACAGTGGCGTGTAGCAAGTGCCACACATCGCTTGAGCAGAGAACAGCAGGAAGGCCGGTTCTGTTTGCGACAAAGGAGTTCGGAGATTGCACGCCGTGTCATGCGTCGCCGCATCGGGCGGGATTCTCACAGCAAACGTGCCGCTCCTGCCATTCGACAGAAGGTTGGCATGTTCGTACATCAGCGGGAAAATTCAATCATGACTTGACAGCGTTTAAGCTTGTCGGCAAGCATGCGTCCGTGGCGTGCGAGAAGTGCCACAAAACGGGAATGTCCCCAACGGGATCATCGCTGAAGTTGGCACACAATACGTGTACAGATTGCCACGTGGACTATCACCGTGGTGACTTTGCGGCAACATTCAACAGCCGATGTGAATCGTGCCACACGCCGTTCGGCTTTGTGCCGGCATCCTTTACCGTGGCAGCTCATCGTTCAGCTCGCCTCCCGCTGACGGGGGCGCATGCTGCGGTGTTGTGCGAAGATTGCCACATCCGGGGTGATGATGGGCGGCGCGTCTTTCGTTTTGCCGATCTTCGCTGTGAGGCGTGCCATCGCGATCGGCACGGCGGACAGTTTGCACGGGAGATGACGGGCAGAAGCTGCGACGCGTGCCATTCCACAACGGACTGGCGTCCGGCCGAAGGCCCCTTTGGGGGGAGCTTCGATCATGCAACGACGCGATTCCCTCTCGTCGGCAGACATGCAAGCGTGAAGTGTGGTGAGTGTCATCGCGTGAAGAAGGTTGGCGGATTCGATGTCGCACAGTACAAGGGAACGGACACACGGTGCGAGTCGTGCCACGAGGACCGGCACGTCGGACAGTTTGCTCTCAACGGTTCAACCGACTGCGCCCGCTGTCACCAGGCGGAGGGATGGAAGAAGTTGCTCTTTGACCATAATACACAAAGCACGTTTGCGTTGACGGGCGCTCATGTGCGCGTGATGTGCCGCCAATGCCATCCGGAAGAACGGCGCGGAGGAACGACCTTCGTCCGTTTCAAGCCCGTGCCGTCAACGTGCGAATCATGTCACGCACCAGGGAGTATCCGCAATGGGTAGGACACACCGTAGCCGCGCAGGATTGCTCGTGGCGGCCGTGTTGATTGTGAGCCTGTGGTCGTTCGATGAGATGAACGCGCAGGAATCGCCGCACGGAGACATGCGTTATAGCTGCACGACGTGCCACAGCACGGAAACGTGGAAACTCAAGAAGGATGCAGGATTCGATCACGCTGCAACGGGGTTTGCGCTGAAGGGGCAACATGCGTCATTGCAGTGCGCATCTTGCCACGAAGGGTTGAAGTTCGCGAAGGCTTCATCAGATTGTTTCTTCTGCCACACAGACGTGCATCGCAGCGAGTTGGGTACGAACTGTACACGCTGTCATTCGGCCGACAACTGGCGCGTTGCTGATATGGTGCAGAAGCATCAAGCGACGCGCTTTCCGCTGTTCGGGAAACATGCGACCCTCGCATGCCAAACCTGTCACGCCGGCGCAGCGCAGAAGCAATTCACCGGCGCCCCGACGGATTGCTCCGGCTGTCACCGCGCGGACTATGCGCGCACGACGAATCCAAACCACACATTCGCCCGCTTCTCCACGAACTGCGAGCAGTGCCATCAGGTGACGGCGTTTCGGTGGGGGACGGGCTTTGCGCACGAAGCGACGGCGTTCCCGCTCACGGGTGCACATCGAACAACGGCCTGCGCCGATTGTCATCCCGAAGGGACCTTCGGTCAGACTCCGGCCTTCAGCTCCACACCACAGCAGTGTGTTGCGTGCCATCGAACGGCCTTGAACGCAACAACCAATCCCAACCACGTAGCCGCGCAATTCTCGTCCGAGTGTCAGACTTGCCATACCACTGCGACGTGGGCCGGGGCACGGTTCGATCACAGTCAGACCCTTTTTCCCTTGATAGGCGCGCATCAAACCCAACAGTGTCGCGCATGTCATGCAGATAATCAGTTTGCAGGGAAACCGATCGACTGCATTGCGTGTCACCGTCCGGCGTACAACGCCACGACAAATCCCAGCCACCTCGCCGGCAATTTCCCGACACAGTGCCTGATCTGCCACTCACAAACAGGATGGCGCCCTTCGACGTTCAATCACAGCGCAACAGCATTCCCACTTACGGGTGCGCATCTTGCGGTGACCTGCACGCGGTGTCATCAAAACGGACAGTACACCAACACGCCCGGCACCTGCGTGGATTGCCACCGGACGAACTTCAACACTGCAACGAATCCCAACCACCAAACAGCGGGCTTCAGCACGAATTGCACGGAATGTCATTCGACGGCAGCATGGCATCCGGCGTCGTTCAATCATGCAACGACCAACTTTCCCTTGACGGGCCGGCATGCGGTGATTCAATGTCAGGAGTGCCATGTGAACGGCAACTATCAGTTGCAGTACACGAACTGCTACCCGTGCCATACGGTGCAGTATGCGCAGCCGACGAATCCGAACCATGTGCTGGGGAACTTCAATCACGACTGTGCACCGTGCCATACCACGACGGCATGGCGGCCGTCGACGTTCAATCACGGGAACACACAATTTCCCCTGGTCGGTGCTCATCAGACGGTGACGTGCAACCAGTGTCATGTGAACAATCAGTACCAAAACCTCCCGCACACGTGCTGGGACTGCCATGCAGCGACATACATCAACGCAACAAATCCGAACCATCAGCAGGGGCAGTTCAGTCATGATTGCTTGACGTGTCATACACAATCGGCATGGCATCCGGCGTCGTTCAATCATGCAACGACCAACTTTCCCTTGACGGGCC
>CAZIKE010000009.1:0-44808 GCA_964539775.1 uncultured Chitinophagales bacterium | reverse complement strand
CCGTCGCCATCGGCGTACCGTGGCAGGAGGCAATGCAGGTTGGCTCGCTCATTGGGACGAAAATAGTGCTCAATGAGTTCGTTGGATATCTTGATCTATCGTCAATGATTTCAAGTGGTAAGATGCTTTCAGATAAGGCTATTATGATGGCGACGTTTGCTCTTTGTGGGTTTGCCAACTTCTCCTCGATTGCGATACAGATTGGTGGGATCAGCCCGTTAGCCCCGGAGCGCCGAAAAGACCTGGCAGCATTGGGCCTCCGTGCAGTGCTCGGAGGCATGCTCGCCAACCTCATGACAGCCACTATCGCAGGAATGTTCTTTGGCTCATGAAGCACACAGCACACCTCACGGCCTCTGTTCGATTCATTCGGGAGCACACGCGCCTCAGCCCCCGTACTGCGATCATTCTTGGTTCGGGTTTGGGGGATTTTGCCGATTCGCTGCCTGAAAAGTTAGTAATCCCAACAGAAAACATCCCACACTACCCACGGTCGAGCGTCGAGGGGCACAAAGGGAAACTCGTCTTCGCGAGGCTGGGTGGTACTCCGATCCTTACGTTTCAGGGGCGAATTCATTTCTACGAGACGAACGACCTTGTGCCTGTCCTCTATCCCATTTACATCGCTCGCGAGCTTGGCATAGAGACGCTCATCGTAACGAATGCAGCCGGCGGCATCAATCGAACGTTTAGCGCCGGTGATCTGATGATCATTACGGATCAGATTAATCTCACGTTTGCCCGATTTGTCGGTATGGCGCACCAGCGACCGTCCCTCCGCCCGCTTTACACACCTTCATTAATTAGCATAGCGGAAGAGATTGCCGTTTCAAATGGCATTACCATTCGCAAAGGTGTCTATGCCGGGTTGAAGGGTCCGAGCTACGAGACTGCTGCCGAGATCGAAATGCTGGCTCGGCTTGGTGCTGACGCTGTCGGGATGTCCACGGTGTTCGAGAGTTCGCTTGCCGCATCGCTTGGCATGCATGTCCTCGGCATTTCCTGCGTCACCAATCTTGCGACGGGGATGTCGACTACCAAACTGAGTCATGAGGAAGTAACAGAGGTTGGTAAGCGTGTGAAAGAAAAGTTCGCGCGGCTTCTTGCGGCGACAATCACGCAGATCGACAGCCGCAATTCCGCGGCAGGCCGCGTGCTACCTGCGATAAGGTAATCGCACTCCGACCTCCTCGTCCACGTGCTTCCTCTTTGCATTCAGAAAGAAAGCAAGCCCGCCTAACACAAGAACGGTCCCACCCACAAGTATCAATCGAGTCTGGAAATCCGGAAAGATAACTTGCTGCGGTGTCTTCACGCTGTCAGCGCGAACGCGGGACGTATCTGCTCGGTCGCTTTGCTGAGCAATCAGCGCGTCCGAGACCACAGCCATCACAAGGGCAAAAAGTCCAGCTCGAAGGAATTTGAAACTCATGTGGTATAGGCAAGTATGATTGTCACACAGAGGTAGAGCATCAGACACAAACCCATCGCAGTGAAAAGCTTGGAGCGGTATCCCGCGTTTGCCTTCACATCGATGAACGGAACGAGAAACCACCCTGCACTGAGTGCCACGACCAGCAGATTGACAATGAGTTCGCCGCTCACACCCAACACAGATCCGGGAACCATCCTCAGCGACTGGTAGAGCGGCAGGAAGTACCACTCAGGCTTGATGCCTGCCGGCGCCGATGCATAAGGGTCAGCGACAGGTCCCAGTTCCCATGGCTTCATGACCGCCAGAACGATCAACACGGTAGCGCCAACTGTCCAGGCAATCACGTCGCGGAGGACGAAGTTTGGAAAGAACGGAATGCTTGGTTTTTGCTCGATGGTGCCGATCGGGATACTTGAACCGTGAATCTGACTTAACAGAAGGTGGAACGAAATAGTGAATAGAGTGATTAGCGGCAGAATGGTAACATGAATTGCAAACATGCGCGAAAGTGTTTCGCCGCCGACCTCTTCTTCTCCTTTCAGCAAGCTCACACCCCAGTCACCAATGATGGGCAACGTTCTTGGTACTTCGGTCCCAATGAGGGTTGCAAAGTACGCTGTCGTATCCCATGGTAGGAGGTATCCAGTGAAACAGAATCCGAACACAAGGAACATCAGGAGCACGCCGGAAATCCACAGAAGCTCGCGCGGCTTTCGGTACGCTCGCAGAAGAAACACGCTGAACATGTGAACAAACAGCGAAGCCACCATCAGGTTGGCAGACCAACTGTGAATCGATCGTATCAGCCAGCCGTGAGGAACCTCTGTGATGATCTTCCGTAGGCTCTCGTGTGCAAGTTCTGGAGTGGGCTTGTAGTACAGGGCGAGAAGTATACCGGTAATGACCTGTACAACGAAGAAGAACAGAGTCAATCCGCCGAAGAGGTACCAGAACGAATGTTTGTGGCGCGGAACAGTTTTGCGCGATAGAAACTCAGTAACGGCTGTCAGGGGCAGGCGCTCGTCCAGCCAGGCATACAGTTTCCGCTGCGATTGTTGGAGGGCTTGCATGAAAACGTGGTCACACCTTGGCAACAAGGACGGATGATTCCCGAATGATGACCCTGTACGGAACTAACGGGCGCGAGGCAGGGCCAACGATGTTCTTCCCATTGATGTCAAACTGGCTTCCATGACAGTTGCAGCCAAAGTGAGGCGGCCCCTCATCCGTTGTGTACTGCACAACGCATCCCAGATGCGTGCACCGAGCATTGAACGCTTTGTATTGGCCGCTTGGGGTATGGACGACAATCACAGGGTCCTTCCCCACTTTGAAGATACGCGCGGTGTTGGGCGCAAGGTCCTCTGTCGAAGCAACACGGATCGTTTCGCGGCGCGTTTCTGAAGTCCTTCGGGGAGTTACGTACTCCAGAATCGCCTTTGCAATCGGCGCCACGACAAGAAGGCTCCACGCTGCGAGAATCTTCGTCAGGAAGTCTCTTCTATTGCTCCGTTGCGCTCGATGTTCCATGCTTGCGTCTCTCACCGACAACTACCTGCAATGTTCCTTTTCGAATTTCGACATCGACTCTATTAACGCCTCGACCCACCATTTCTCCATCGGCATGAACGAAAAACGGTTCCGAGGCTTCAACGGTGATTCGCTCCGTTCTCGTCATCCGGACCCCCTCATATCCGTCATGCGTACCCTTCATAACGCGGGGCATCAGCCTCAGGATAGACGGCACGGACATATCATCAATCAGGCAAACATCCAGCGAGCCGTCGTCGATCTCAGCACGCGGTGTTAGATAAAACCCTCCGCCCGCGCATCGTCCGTTTCCGATAGCAATCAGCAGATGTTTACCTTCTGCGACTTCGCCATCAAGTTGCACACGAAACGTGGGAGCCGAGTATTTTCCAAGCGTTTGAAGAACAGCTACGAGGTACAGCGCAAACCCGCCAAGATACTTGATGGACGCAGTTCGCTCTGCCACCGCGGCATCAAAGCCGATTCCTACACCATTAACAAAATACCGGCTGTTCGAGTTGCAGGTAGGCCCGGCCCGAACGGATGACGAGCATCGTACAACCGCTGCATCAATGAAGGTGCGATGCCCTTCACTCAAGACATCGAGCGCGCCAGTGATTTCCACTGGAATGCCGATGGATTTCACTAGGTCATTGCCCGACCCACTGGGGACGACGGCAAGCACTTTGTCCGTGCCGGCAATCCCGTTCGCCACTTCGTTCACCGTTCCATCTCCTCCAACTGCAACCACCACCGGTGCACGTGCCTGTGCAGCAAGGGCGGTCGCATCACCTTGTCTTTCGGTGAAACGAAGTTCCGCGTCCAGCCTGCGCCGGCCGATCTCCTGCTGCAGAACCTCAATGGCTTTTTTTGCTTTCCCTTTTCCTGCTACGGGATTGACGATGAAACAGTACGAACTCAAGATGGGATCCGGTCGATGTAGGAGAGTATCTCCGGAGAATCAATGATAGCTCTTGTTTCCGGGTCGTAGAGCACTGTGCCACTAAAGACAAAGTGGGCGCTTCCCTCCAGCACGATATCCGAGAATCGTTCTCCCTCCTGTCGGAAATGCACACGCATTTCTTCCCCGCTTCTGACGCGAAGAGCAATGGGAGACTGCATTCGATGATGCAGCGCCAAAACTATCGCTGCCGCGACGCAGCCGGTGCCACATGCAAGTGTTTCCGCCTCGACGCCGCGTTCATACGTTCGGATTGCGGCCACGTTGTCCCTCAATCGTTGGATGAAATTCACATTGCACCCTTCGGGCGAAAACGCGGGATGGAAGCGAATGCGTCGTCCGATGGCTGCGACGTCTACACGGTCCAGCGTTTCTTGTTCGGTAACGAAATGGGGCGAACCGGTATCGATGAAATCGCCTTCGACGTTTAGAGAACTGTCGGAGACTTTGATGCCCTGCTGGAGTCGCGTAGGGTTTCTCATATGCAGTTTCACGGCGTCGGCGATGACATGGGCTGTATAGCGATAGTCGAGAGCTTCGAATATCATTTGCGGGCCAGTAATTCCCGACACGTAGGCATAGCGTGCGGCGCAGCGCCCCCCGTTGCCGCACATGCCACCGTAGCTTCCATCAGCGTTGTAGTACGCCATGAAGAAATCCGCATTTGCGCTGTGCTCGAGAACCAGCAGCCCATCGGCGCCGATGCCGGTGTGTTGCGCGCAGAGGGCAACTGCAAGCGCACGCTTGTCGCATTGGATCTCGCCGTCCATGTTGTTCATGACGACGAAATCGTTGCCTGCTCCCGACATTTTGGTAAAGTGAAGGCGCATTTTCATCGGGGAGTAAATAACCACTTTCGCATTAGAGTTGCAATACGTCGAAAACGCAAACGCCCCTGCCGCGTCGCGGCAGGAGCGTTCAGTGGAGATGGCGGGAGTCGAACCCGCGTCCGAAGAGAAGACCATCAAGAACCCTACATACGTAGTTTGTCTTTGACATCTCGTCGTGCCGCATCCGACAAACAGGACATCGACACAACCAGCTCCAGGTTCCCCGCTTGCGGCGGGGTTCACATCACCTGCTGGAGTTCCGGGCGATGCTATCCTGCCTGAGTCGTCGTCTTCTCGAGTCCCGGCAGGCGAGGTCTCGGAAGACGCGCTGCCCCGTTAGTTAGGCAGCAAGTGCGTAGTTGTAGTTGGCACTTATGGTTTTCCGCTTTATTATCGTGCAACGCGGAGAGCACGGTATGCGTTCTTGACCATCTCACTCCCCGTCGAATCCAAGTCATCCCCTACAATAATCTACATCTTCGCCGTTGGAAATGCAACAGACGGCACGGACTCTACGCGGTGGGATAGTTCTTCATCAAGGAATCCCTGAGGTATTCAAAGGCCTCGCGGGGATCGTCACAAAAACGAAAGAGCGATAGGTCTTTCGGGGAAGCCATGCCCATGCGAACGATCTCGTCGAAGTTGATGACTTTTCTCCAATACTCCGAGCCGTAGATCACCACGGTCATCTTCTTCTTGATCTTGTCCGTCTGCAGCAGCGTCAGAATCTCGAACAACTCATCCATCGTTCCGAAACCACCCGGAAAGACAACGAGTGCTTTTGCCAGATAGGCGAACCAGAACTTTCTCATGAAGAAGTAGTGGAACTCGAAGTTGAGATTGGGTGAAATGTAGCCGTTGGCAAATTGTTCAAACGGCAGACTGATGTTCAAGCCAATAGATTTGCCCTTGGCGAGTGCGGCACCGCGATTGGCCGCCTCCATGATGCCGGGACCGCCGCCGGAGCAAACAACAAAACGGTTGGAGTGGTTGAGCCTCTTCGACCACGCCGTCATCAGGCGTGCAAGCTCGACGCAATCATCGTAATACTTCGACATCTCCAGCGCCGTCTGTGCTGCACGATACTCGACTAACAGCGCTTTCGTTGGCCTGCGGCTTCTGGCAAGCTGCGCTTCGACTTTCTTGAGATGGGTAAGCGCATGTTTCCGTTCTTCGATGCGCGCAGACCCAAAAAACACTATCGTATCCTTGATATTCTCGCTACGAAATCGTGCCTGTGGCTCGAGAAATTCCGCCATGATGCGGACGATACGTGCATCGGGACTGTTGAGAAACTCGGCGTTCTTATACGCCTTCGGTGGTTTCCTATGCATCTTGGTCATGGTGCCTGTGCCCAGCGGAAACGTCTCATGGTGCTAATGGATGAAGCAATACCACGTGCCTTTCCTGCCGTCGAATTCTGTACACGTCGTTATGATGCCTTTGTGGATGAGCTGGCCCAGAGTGTGGTAGATGTCCTTTTTCGGCCAGCCGAACACGTGGTGAATTGCTTCGACGGAACTGATGAGTTGGTTGCTGAAGTATTTCGCCAGCAGTGTGCACCGCGCCTCATCCAGACTGATCTTCCCGGCTTTGCGAATCTCCTTCCGAAAGAATTTTGTCAGGGGAGCCCACTCCGCGCCGAAGCGCTGGCCGTCGCCGACGAGCCGGCAGATGAACATCTTTCGCTGTAGCTCTTCCAAAGCACGCTCCAGCCCGTGAACACTCCGCTTCGCGCCTCCGGCGAGAAACGCACGAAGCTCCTTTGTTGTAAGTGGTGAGCGGCGAGTGAGAATATCCATAATCTGTTTTGCTCGCAGACTGAGTTTTCCCTGACGGAACTCCGAGGAGTACTCATCTTCTGAACCAACGCGCTGGGAGAGTGCGTAGAAGTACGGAAAATACTCTCGCGAAACAAGTGTGGGTCGGCGACGAAAGATTTTGCCATAGTACACGGAATGGTGATTGGGCAGAATGCTTTGCATGTCCCACGCGTACGAGAGGTAGTATTTCCTGCCCCCCATGTTCTTCCCGTCCTGCTGCACACCGGCGAGGGCCTCCCAGAGGTTCGGCAACTCCAACCCATTTGCTCGTGATGCAAGGCAGAACCCGACGCTGTTGACAAACGCAAGCGCCTGTCGCGCATTCGTCACTGCGTGCCTCGCTGTTCGGCGGTAGGTCCTATCCCTCCACCGCTCGACATCCTCCAGAGAGTACGATAGCTTCATGCCTCCTCTCGTGTTACTGAAACCGACCAATCACTGACTCTACAAAAGAACAGGGAAGGGCTTGCACACGGCGTGTGCGAGTCCTCCGGCAACCGTAACCCCAACAGGGTCATCGGAACGAGCATGCTTCTTCTTCAGAATTCCTATCCCGCACCTCTTACCGCGAACCACCCAGGGGCTGACGCTGGTCAGGACACCAAGCTCCTCATGCTCACGCATAATGGTCGCTCCCGACACGGGAAGAGGCTCGGCGGCATCGAACACCAAGCCCCACGGCTCACGCTGCACTTTCCCGTATGTATCCAGACGAGCAATCACCTCCTGGCCTATGTAGCATCCTTTCGTGAAACTGATCGCGTCGCGCAACCCAACTTCATAGGGATTGAAGTTCTCAGAAAGCTCCGCACCGACTACGGGCATGCCCCGCGAGATGCGATAGGCTTCGTACGCCGCTGCGCCCATGGACAGAAGCCCGCGAGCATTGCAATACCCGGCAATACGGTTCCACAGGGAGGAACTATGCTCAGGGGCAATCAGCATGTCGACACAGTCCGTGTTGAATTCATGTCGAAAGACAACACGAGCATTCGCAAACGGCAAGGAAACTTCCATCACTTTGTTTGTCGGAAGCGAGCATTGGAATATCTCCTCAGCGCTTTGGCGCGCGAGCGGTCCTATCAATGAGACCAAGGAGAAGCTGGAGGTTACCCTTTCCACGTGAACGTCTTCCATAATCGTGTACTTCTCGATCCAACGCTGCAGCCGATCTTCACTCGTCGGCGAAACAAGGAGAAGACACGAAGATGCCTCTACAAGAACATAAAGATAGTCAATGATTCTCCCCTTTTCTGTCAGCAGTACGGTTGGGCGGAGATCCCCTGTTTCCGTATGGAGGAGATCATTCGTGGACAAGCGATGCAGGAGCTCCAGACTGTCGGCACCGCGCAAGTGCAGCTTGCCCATCCATGACCGATTGATCAGCACTGTGCGTGAGCAGGCGGCATCATATTCCTCTTCGATGCTGGAGTAGAACAGCGGGACTTCAGCCCCTCCGTAGCGTCCCGGTGGGATGGCTTGGGTTTGGTGCAGTTCTGTCAACGACAATGCTGGCATCTCTATCATCGTGCTCCGAAAAAGAATGCCAAGGCTCCTTCGTCCTTGGCACTCCGCTATACTATGTTGGTGCACCCACCAGGACTCGAACCTGGAACCCACTGATTAAGAGTCAGTTGCTCTACCAATTGAGCCATGGGTGCATCGTCTATGAAGAACAAAAAGAAGAACTACTTTGCCGGAGCCGACGGTGTCGGTGTGGCCGGTTGCTGCGCTGGCGGCAACTGCGGAACGCTTGGTGCAGGCACGCTTTGCTGCTGCTTGGCACTGCGTTGAAGCACGCTCTCAACATCCACACTTGTGCGCGGCAGGAAGAAGATGTTGATAATCAGAGCAAGCGCGCCGAAGAGAATCGCCAGCCACTGCGTTGCCTTCATGAGAAAATCTGCGGTTCGCCGTACCCCGAATACCATGCCCACATTGCCGCCGCCGAACGTACCGGCAAGCCCTCCCCCTTTGCTTGCCTGCATGAGAACAACAATGATCAGCAAAATGCTGATCACCACTTCCAATCCAATCAAGAATCCAAACATCGCATACCCCGTACAGTTTTTGCAAAATTGCCGTGCAAAAAATTACTCAATTTACATCTGCGAATCAAGGAGTTTGTTCTCCCCCGAGGAGCGTCACGTGCGGCTGTACGCCTTCTGCACACGGTTGAACATCATGTCACGCGTTCATAACGTTATACGTCGTAACCCCAGGACCGGAGCTTCTCTCTCGTGATCTCGGATGGGCGTTCCTCGGCCGTCAGCAGCCGCTCGATGTACTTGCCGATGATGTCGAACTCGATATTCACGCGGCTGCCTGTCGTCAGGAACTGAAATGTGGTATTGAAGAATGTGTGGGGAATGATCGAGACACGCACCAATCGCCCCCGCAGTTCCGCCACAGTGAGACTGACACCATCAATTGCTATCGAACCGACCGGAATGACGTAGCGGCTGAACTGACCAGGGATTTCCACTTCAAACACCCAGCTCCTTTCTCGTCTGTCGATCGCATGGACAACGCCAACTCCATCTACGTGGCCAAGCACGAGATGTCCGCTCAGGCGCTCATTCAGTGTCATCGCCAATTCGAGATTGACCATCGTGCCTTGCCGCAACGCAGCCATTGTCGTCTTTTTCAGCGTTTCTTCCACGGCCTCGACGGTGAATTTCTTCTCGTCTTTGCTGATCACCGTTAAGCAGACACCGTTGACAGCAACGCTGTCGCCGATTTCCAATTGCGGTGTTGAAGCTGGCGCCGCGATACTGAAATGGACACCTCCACCAACATGTTGAATGGCGTCGATCTTTCCAAGTTCTCTGATGATGCCCGTGAACATGCCTTCCTCAGAGTATCCGCCCCGTAACAACATGGTCCCCCCCGACGATGCTGGAGCGGAAAGCACGCCGGGCCATCCAACGTTCGAGTTTCTCTCGAGCCGGGATACTAAGTGCAGTTACGCCACGATGAAAATGCTTGGACGATGTAAAGACCGTAAGCTCATCGACAAGATTTTGCTGAATGCACTGCGAGAAGATATCCCTTCCCCCCTCGACCAGAATCGAGCCAATGCCCTGACGGTACAAGGCGCGAAGCACGTTTCGTAGATTGAGACGATCGTTCGTGCTGCGGAATGCCAGCATCCGAACACCACGAGCTTGAAGGAATAGCCCCTTTTTTGCGTGCTTCATCGCGGCGCGTCTTGTTGTACACAAGTACACGGCTCTTCTCGATGCCGAAGCAAATACCCTTTCGTTGCCCGTGAGGGAGAAACGACCATCCACGATCACGACGGCGGGATCGCGTCCACGAACGAGGCGTACGGTAAGGCGAGGATTGTCGCTCTTGATGGTGTTCGCTCCAACGAGAACGGCGTCGTACTCGGCTCTCCATCGATGAACCATCGTAAGAGATTGTTTTGATGTAATATAGCCCGTCTTGGCGTTTCGCTTGCCGATATAGCCATCGAGTGTTTGTGCAATCTTCATGTGGACGTAGGGCAAGCCGGTGGTGATATGCTTGATAAAGAAGCGGTTGAGTTCCTCTGCTTCATGCTGCAGCACACCGAGTTTCACCTCAACACCCCTACGTCGTAAGAGACGAAGGGCTTTTCCCGCAACAAGGGGATTGGGATCACTCATCGCAACGACAACGCGGCGGATTCCTCGTTGGAGAATCAGATCGACGCACGGTGGTGTCTTGCCGTAGTGTGCACACGGCTCTAGATTTACGTAGAGCGTCGTGTCCGACGCGTCGCCATCGTACGTGCGCAAGCACTCCACTTCCGCATGTGGTCCGCCAAACCGCCTGTGATAGCCCGTCGCAACGACCTTGTCGTCCTGGACAAGGACGGCACCCACCATGGGATTGGGGCTGACGTATCCTCGTGCGCGTGCGGCAAGGCGTAGGCAAACACGCATGAACTGCTCGTCATGAGTCTCGGGCACGTGTACACGACCAGAAACAGAAAGAGACATTGCCGGATTGCGACCAACAATGTCCCGTTTCATCTCCCAACGTATCACTTAATTGGCAATGGCACGCACGGATGGTGACGTGGATCGCTGCTCGGCATGGAGAAACTCTCGAACAACATTCGCAATGCCCGCCGGGTCAATTCCCACTTCGCGGTGCAGGTCCTCGGGCGAGCCATGATCGATAAAGCGATCGGGGATCCCGTGGATTTTCAGACGAACCCCTGTGATCTGCTTCGCGCTAAGGCATTCAGCTACGGCGCTGCCGAAGCCTCCTCTGATCGTGTTGTCCTCGACAGTCACAATGTGATCGAATCGACCGGCCAGCTCTTCAATCAGCTCTTCATCCAATGGTTTGACAAAACGCATGTTGACGACTTCAGCGAGGATGCCTTCCTCTTCCAACATGGCTGCTGCTTTCAGCGCACTCTGTACGGTCACCCCGATGGCAAGAATTGCCACGTGATTTCCCGAGCGCAGAATTTCACCTTTGCCGATCGGAATCAAGTCGAAGCCCGCCTTGAGCGGAACCCCAACGCCGTTGCCGCGCGGATATCGCAGTGCAATCGGCCCGTGCTTGTACTCAATGGCCGTGTAGAGCATGTCCCGAAGTTCACTTTCATCTTTTGGCGCCATGACTACCATGCCGGGGATCAGACGGAGGTAGGAGAGATCGAACACCCCGTGATGCGTTGGACCGTCTGCGCCGACAAGGCCGCCGCGATCAATTGCAAACACCACGTGCAGATGTTGGAGCGCAACATCGTGGATGATCTGGTCGAACGCGCGCTGGAGAAATGTAGAGTAGATTGCCGCAACGGGAATGCACCCCTGCGTAGCAAGGCCGGCGGCGAACGTCACACCATGTTGTTCTGCAATCCCCACATCAAAAAAGTTATTCGGGAGTTCCTTCTGAAGAATGTCCAGTCCTGTTCCATCGGGCATGGCAGCAGTGATACCGATGATCTTCGGATTGGCTTTCGCCAATTCCGTTATGGCTTTGCCAAACACTTTCGTGTACGCGGGAGGACCGTCGGCTTTCTTCGGTGAGAGGCCGGTCACCTTGTCGAAAGGTGTTACGCCGTGGAGCTTCTGCACATCGGCTTCGGCCGGCTTGTACCCTTTGCCCTTCTGCGTCGTGACGTGAACGAGAATGGGACCGTGATAGTTCTTGACATCTTTGAAGATGTTGACCAGCTGTGCTACGTTGTGACCATTGATCGGCCCGAAGTAGCGGAAGCCCAACGCCTCGAAGAGCATGCCTGGTGTGATAACCACCTTCACGCCTTCCTCAAGACGTGCCGCAACGCGTCGAATTCGGTCACCCCATGCGTCGAGCTTTCCGGTCAACTCGTAGATGTTGCTCTTGAAGCGATTGTACGATGGGTTGGCGATGAGTTGCGTGAAGTAGTTGGACAGTGCCCAGACATTCGGCGCGATGGACATGTTGTTGTCGTTCAGGACAACGATAAGATCCTTCTTCAGCAAACCCGCATTGTTCATCCCTTCATACACCATTCCCCCGGTCATTGAGCCGTCGCCAACGATCGCAACAACTTTGTAATCCTCATGATTGTAGTCCCGCGCAACGACCATACCGAGCGCCGCGGAGATCGCCGTGCTTGCGTGCCCCGCGCCAAACGTGTCGTACTCGCTCTCCGTGCGCTTGAGGAAACCGCTGAGGCCCTTGTACTGCCGGATCGTGTTGAGGCGGTTCTTTCTGCCTGTGAGGATCTTGTGCGGATATGCCTGATGGCCGACATCCCAGACGAGCTTGTCGTGGGGAGTGTTAAAGACGTAATGCAGTGCCACGGTCAGCTCCACCGTGCCCAGACCTGCCCCCAGGTGCCCGCCGGTTTTCGAGACAACGTCAATGAGGAACGCGCGGACGTCGTCGGCAAGCGCCTTCAACTCGGTCAGCGAAAGCTCCCGCAGATCTGCCGGAACGTTGACGCGGTCTAAGATCGGATACGTACTCATCGCTTCTTCATCTCCCCATAGTGAACGATTCATTTCTCCGGGTGCTGCTCATCGTCTTCGATGAGCCGAAAGTTTCCTTGCATGTCTTTCGAAAGCTTTTTCAAACGAAGTTCGGCTTGCGTCAATTTCTCGACACACGCTTTCGACAACTCGATTCCTTCCTCATACATTTTCAGTGCATCGTCTAACGGCACGTCGCCCTGCTCGAGCTGCTCGACGATGTCTTCGAGGCGTTTGAGAGACTGCTCGAACGTTTGTTTGTTTTCTTTCTTTGATGACATCACGATACTCGCGAGGACACTGAACCGTCATGGAACGTAATGTTGATCTCATCCGCCGGCTTCAGAGCATAGCGCGACGCGACCACGTGGCCATCTTTGCGAACGATCGCGTAGCCCCTCCTAAGAACCAGCGTCGGATTCAAAGCAATAAGCTGGTGCTGGAGGGATTCCGAACGTGCCTTCAGGATGGAAAGCCTATGGGCCATGGCCGTGGTCATGCTGCGATCAAGTTCGTCCACGCGCTGACTATACTGGCGGAGAAGATCAAGCGGTCGGTTGAATGAGTAACTCTGGAGGAGATTCCGAATGCGTTCTTTGCGCGCACTAACCACTGTGTTCACATTTTCGTGTATAGTATACCAATAATTTCGAAGAGTATCAAGGAGCGCACGACGGTCGGGCACAACGAGTTCGGCCGCGGCTGAAGGCGTTGGTGCGCGCAGATCGGCAACAAAGTCGGCAATCGTGAAGTCAATTTCATGCCCCACGGCGCTAATGACGGGGATGCGCGACTCGTAGATGGCTCGCGCGACGACCTCTTCGTTGAACGCCCAGAGGTCTTCGATGGACCCTCCTCCTCTGCACACAATCAGCACGTCCACGTCACCGTACCGGTTAAAGTCTTTGATCGCTTGAGCAATCTCGATTCCCGCACCCGCCCCCTGCACGCGCACAGGCAAAAGAATCACTTCCACCGGCGGGAATCGCCGGCGAAGGATGTGCAAGAGATCGTGCAGTGCCGCGCCGGTCTCCGACGTCACGACACCGATGCGCTCGGGATATTCGGGGAGAGGCTTCTTGTGCTTCGCATCGAAAAGCCCTTCGGCGGCAAGTTTGCGCTTCAATTGTTCGAACGCGATCTGCAACTCGCCCTCGCCAACAGGTCGCATGCTCGTCACGTCGATCTGATACGCTCCGCGCACCTCGTACACCGTAACGCGTCCTGTGGCAACCACTTTCATTCCGTCTTCCGGAGTAAACGAAAGAAACGGCACACGGCTCCGCCAGATGACCGCAGCAATCGTCGCACCGGAGTCCTTGATGGCGAAGTACATGTGTCCCGAAGTGTGATACTTAAAGTTGGAAATTTCGCCCTGGACGCTTATCGAGGAGAATCCCGATTCCAGGACTTGCTTGATGCGTCGCGTGAGTTGCGAGACCGTGAGGACAAGCGGCCCGGGCGGTGGTTCAGTTTCTTGTGAGAAAAGATCGAGCATCGCGTTCCATTCGTGACGAGAGGAATATCGATAAATCGCGAAAGAGAATCCAACACTCGGCCGTAGTTTTTGCGTCGGTGCCGAGTAATCGTTATATTTTTCCGCAACCTTTCTGAAGGATCGACAGATGAAACTTGACGTTCTTGCTATCGGCGCACATCCCGACGATGTTGAGCTGAGTTGCGGAGGCACAGTAGCAAAACTCGTGAAACAGGGGAGAAGTGTCGGCATCCTCGACCTGACACGGGGTGAGTTAGGCACACGCGGCACTCCGGAGACGCGAGAGGCGGAAGCAACCGAGGCAGCGCGCATCCTCGGCGTGCACGTCAGGGAAAATCTTGATCTCCCGGACGGCCATATCGAAATCCACCACGCAAACATGCTGCGCATCGTTCAACTCATTCGCAAGTACAAGCCCGATGTCCTCCTCTTCCCCCATTGGCTGGAACGCCATCCTGATCACGAACACACACATGCGTTGTGTCGCGAGGCATGGTTCTTCGCAGGTCTCGAGAAGATCGAAACAACGGTTTTCGGTGTGAAGCAGGAACCGTTCCGACCGCGTGCGTATTATCATTACATGCAGTGGTACGAGTTTGTCCCGGCGTTCGTCGTGGATATCTCGGAGGAATTCGAACAGAGGATGCAGGCTGTGCGCGCTTACAGGTCCCAATTCTACAATCCGGACAGTGACGAGCGAGAAACCTCCCTCAGCAGTCCCGACTTCCTCCACTTCATGGAAACGCGTTTTGCCTATTACGGCCATCGGATTGGGCGGAAGTATGGGGAGCCGTTCTTCTCTGTGAACATGGTGGGAGTAGAAAGCCCGCTCGATCTTACCGCGTAGCGTTGTCCGGAGAGCCGCATGCCCAATCTCCACCCTCTGTTCGTGCATCTCCCTATTGCCCTGCTCACGGCAAGCTGGGTGTTCGATCTCCTGGGTGCGGCGATGAAGAAGCAGGAACTGGAACGTACCGCGTGGTGGACGCTGGTCGCGGGAAGTATCGGTTTGGTTGGAACACTTGTCACAGGCCTCGCTGCCGAAGGGGGAGTTACGATCACCGAGAGTGCCCGAGATGCTTTTGAAACACATGAACAGCTTGCTTTCGCTGTCGCCGCCATATATTGCACACTGCTGTTATGGCGATTCGCCTGCAAGACGCGCCTCCCCTCACGCAGAACGCGGCTTTACCAGGTGCTCACGTTTCTGGGAGTGACTCTCGTCTGGGCGACAGCGTGGTATGGTGGGGAATTAGTTTTTCGGTTTGGCATTGGTGTCATGCATTGAAGCAGAGAACATCTACTCGCCCTGTGGTTTCATCCTTGCCTCCTGTGCGCGGCGGACAATCGTCACCCCGAATCCGACCATCATAATAATCACTCCCGACCAGACGAGATTGATATAGGGCTTGATGCTTGCTTCCACGACAAGAACATCCGTATTGTCTTCTGCGGACGAAGCTGCATTCAAGAGTGTATAGCCTATCTCCACACGGGAGTTCTCCTTGTTCTCACGGTCCGGCTGCATCTTCACAATGGTAAACTGATATGTGTCGGCAACCATCGCGGGTTGATCCTCCGCGCTGCCCTGGCGGATGACCTTCGCAGGCACAACCCTGACCGGCTTCTTGCCGTACTCTTTGACCAGGAGTTCCGCTCCGATCCTCACTTCTCTCCCTTCCAGCATTGCCGCCTTTTGATCCACGGGGAACTCGAAGTCCACGAACGTGACCTCAAGATCGCCGACTTTCTGCGTTTCGCCTTTTCGGAGGTCCAGCGTCCTTCGTGCCTGGCTTTGCCCACCCTGCTCAAGTGAAAGAGGAGCTAAGTAGAAATCCTTCGTCACCCAATTTGCAATGTCAGGGTTGCGCATCAGGCTCTTGTTGTACTCACTGTAGTACATGATGGGAGCAACGATATAGCGTTTCCCCTCTCGTTCCACATTGACCGTGAAAGCAAATTTCTCGTGAACCGGATCGACCTGCTGGTAGCCCGTATAGGTGAGTTTGCAGCCGAGTGCTTCGACTGTTTTTCCTTTGGCCAGCGATAGGGTTTGCTTGTCATCGTACGTGGATGATCCGACGAAGCCGAGGAACATCACGGCAAGGCCGATATGCGCAATCGACCCGCCGGCGTACTTCGGATTCCCCTTCACTATCCGCCAGCCGACCTGAAGATTGGCAACGAGGGCAAACGCCGCGCCGAACACAAACAGCGCCACGACGACGTCATACAAACTCGTTCCTATAACAATGGCGATCGTTGCAGCAAATGCAAGCGCTGTCGGAAGTGCGAGCACCCTCACGATCCCTTTCCTATCCGTGCGTGTCCACCACAGAAGCTGGCCGATGCCCGCAAGGATGCCGATGGCTATGCCGAGAGGAAGTGTTGTGGTAACGTAGTAGGAGATATCGACCGCAGTGGTCTTTCCCTGAAGCATTTGCGTGATGATCGGAGACGACGTACCGACCGTGATGAACACCGCTGCACACACCAGCGCAGAGGCACCGAGGAAGAGAGCAAACTCACGAGAGAGATATGAATGTTGCGGGGGAACACGTGGCATCTCCTTCCAACGGCTGATGATAAGCCCGCCCCCCAATGCGACGAAGAGTACAATGATACCGATGAGGAGCCAATAGACCCACATGCCCGGATCGACAAACGAATGCACGGAAGTTTCACCAAGCACGCCGCTCCGCGTGAGGAAGGTGGAGTACAACACGGTAATAAAGCAGAGCATCGCCATTACCAGGTTCGTCCGAACAAACGCGCCACTCTTGCGTTGTGTGAGGATCGTGTGGATCGTCCCGACCGAGAACAACCAGGGCACCAGCGAGGAATTCTCGACAGGGTCCCATCCCCAGTAGCCCCCCCAGCCGAGTGTTTCATACGCCCAGAACCCGCCTAACATGATTCCCAGTCCCAGCACCGTCGCCCCATACACAATCCATGGCGTTGCCGGACGAATCCAATTGTTATAGTCGCGCTTCATCAGCGCAGCCACCGCGTACGCATACGGTACGCCCATCGCCGCAAAGCCGCTGAAAAGCACCTGTGGATGGATCACCATCCAGTAGTTTTGCAGTAACGGGTTCAACCCGCGCCCATCCCGCGGGAGGGTCCCAACGGCAACGTCGGGCCATGTTTCCCACACGTACGCGAACGGGTTCTTCACAATCATCATCAGCAGAAGCATCAGTTGGATTGTTCCATAGACACTCATCACCTGCGGTTCGTACCCTTTGCGCGCGGAGTATTGCATCAGAAACACGCCGATGAACGCCGTGTACAACGCCCAGAGCATGAAGCTCCCCTCCTGCCCCGCGTAGAAGGTGGAGATCAGCAGCGGGAGCGAAAGGTCTCTCGAACTATAACTCCAGACGTAGGAAAACTGAAATTGGTGTGTGAGAATATTGTAGAGTTGAACAGCAGAGAACAAGAGGATGAGCACAACGGACGAGAGAAACGACACGCGCGCAACCCGCAGTGCGCGTGCGTTCTTCGTCCGATGATTCTCGAAGAACGCCAGAACCGCAACCAGACACGCGAGAAAGGCCAACTTCACCAACAAGCCGCCAACCATAGTGCACCTTGAGGTTTATCGAAAGAACGAACAAAACAGAAGCTTAGGGCGAAAGCCCAGGACAACGTCACGAGCGTTATGTACTTTTCTTTACTTCCTCCGATTGTGCCTCGTACTTCGACGGGCACTTGGTCAACACTTCGGTCGCGTGGAAGTAGCCGTGCTCCGGCACATACCGCCCCTTGGCAACAATGCTGGTCGCAAGCTCGAAGTTGTTCGGTGCAGCGCCCTCCAGCACGACTTTGCACTCACGACCGGCATCATCCTTCAGGTAGAACGTAAAGGTGGTGGTCTTTGCGTCGAAGGAGGACTCCTTCTCCTTCACCCACTCCCCTTTGAGCTGAACCTTCTTGTGGGTCTTCATAGCGCCTGCGACGTCGGTATATTCGACGTTGCTCTCGAGAAACGAGTACGACCCAAAGATGATGAACGCGATAATGATCACCGCAGCAATAATCACTTTTGGTTTCATGGTTGCCTCCCTCAATGCTTCGATGAATTTTCCAGCTTCTTAATCTTACTGTCTATCCGGTTCAAATAGGCAAAAACACCGATCCACACAACGAGAACAACAATCAGAACGATGTACAGCGAGTTTTGCGAGAGAAATTCTGTCACCTTCACTCCTCAGCGATGTTGGTTGAGTTCCAGGGCATGGGCTTTGACCTGAAGTTTCCACATCCAGTAGTACAATCCCGTAAAGCCCGCGAGCGAGCCGAGAAACACTACCAGCATCGTGGTATTCATCTGCAGTTTCCCTTCCGTGTTCAGGATCGGCTCCGGATGCAGGCTTGCAAGAATACGCGGCATGATGAACATGAAGAAGGGCATGGTCACCGCGGCGATGATTGCATACACAGCGGCAAGCGTTGCTCTCTTCTCCTCCACCTCAATGGCAGAACGCAGCGCGAAGTATGCACCGTAGATCAACAACAAGACGAAAATCGACGTTTGCCGCGGGTCCCAATTCCAATACGTCCCCCAACTGAACTTCGCCCAGATCGCCCCCGTGGCTGTGGCAAGAAAGCAGAACAGGAATCCAAGACCTGCCGCTGCAGCAGACTTGATGTCGTCTTCGAGATTCTTTTTTCGTAGATACTGAATACCGTACACCATGCTCATGATAAAGGCTAACGTGCTCAGCCACGCTGTGGGCACGTGAAAAAACATGATGCGTGCCTTCTCTTCCAGCGCCGGAATGGTTGGGAATTGATACCACACCTGTGGTTGCGCCACCATCGGCAAGCCCAACGCAAGCGTGATCACCACCGTCATCCACACAAAGAGCATCGCTTTGAACATCCTAATCCTTCCAGATGTACTCGAACAGCACAGAAGAAGCCGTAATAACGACCACAATATATGAAACTAAGAACTGAAATTCACCAAACGCCTCTTCAAGGAACGCCCCTTCCGTTGCCAGCCGCGTGCCGTTGATGCAGGTGAGTAACAAGGGGAGAAGAATGGGAAAGGAGAGGACGGGGTAGAGCGTGCCCTTGGTGTTTGCCTTGGCAATAATGCCGGCGATGATCGTCGATGAGGCCGCAAGGCCAATGCTTCCCAGGAGGATGGTAACGAGGAAGATGCTGAACGTCTTGATGACGAAGCCGCTGAGGAACACGGTGTATAAGAGGACCGTGAAGGCATTGACGCCAACAACCAGCACAAGGTTGAACAGAAGTTTCCCGCAGAAGACCGCCCCGGGTGTGGCGACAAGCTGCAGCGTCATTGCCGTCCCACGTTCCTCTTCCGTCACGAACGTTCGCGAGAGACCGGACATGGCCGCAAAAAAGATGACGACCCAAAGCATGCCTGCCAATGCATCCACGGGAGCGCTTTCGCTGCCGAGCGCGAAGACCATGATCGAAATTGTCGTGACGACAAACATCACCAACGCACTGATAGCGTAGCGCGTGCGCAGCTCAGAGTGCCAATCCTTGTTGAAGATGGTGACGGCGGAGCGAATCCAGCGACGTGTCGGCGAATCAGTGAGCAACATCGAGGTCCACCTGAAGGTCATACCTATCGACGTCGGTCGGGTCATTCGTTGCAACGATGAGGATGCCCTTCTCCTGCTGCTCGACCATGATCTCCTTCACCATCCGAATCCCCTCCGTGTCAAGATTGGAGGTTGGTTCATCAAGAATGAGGATCGGCGGCTGGTGCACCAGGGCGAAGGCATACTTCATCCGTTGCTTCATGCCCGAGGAAAACGTCCGAACGGCTTCGCTTCTCCTCTCGTACAAGAATACTTTCTTCAGCAGAGCATGAATGTCGTTGGCATTCCAACGCAATCCACGCATTGCGCAGGCAAGTTGGAGATTTTCCTCCGCCGAGAACTCGTCGTACAGTTGGAGGTACGGAGAGACCAGCCCGATCCAATCCACACGCTTGCCCGGTGGCGCGTCGGACTCATGCTTCAGGACGACCTTCCCCTCGGTCGGCGAAAGGACATCGCTGAGAATCTTCACCAACGTCGACTTGCCGGACCCGTTGCGGCCGGTGACCAGAAGAGTCTGCCCCTCCCGTACTGCAAAGGAGATGTTCTGAAAAATGACTCGACGGTTGAAGACTTTCTTCAGACCGTGCGCCTCGAACTGCAGGCTCATCGCTGCACCACAACGAATTTTCCCTTGAGCGTTTGCGTGGGGGTTTCCAGAACGTAAAGGTACACGCCCGAATTCGCCGCGCGGTTGTCCAGCGTTTTGCCATTCCAGCGGAACACCTGCCTGCCAAGTTGCGGCATGTGGACGGAGGTTTGTTGGGCGGAATACACGAGATCAAGACTCGATGTGAAGATCGAGAGCTTCCCCACCACCGGTGAAAGAGCTGCCACCGGAAAGTTGATGAAGCCCTTGCTATCGACAAGGAATGGATTGGGAAACACGTTGTCGACTGCTGAGACACCGAACAAGTCCTTGACGAACCAGTTTGATGGATCACTTGCCTGGACTTTCACAAAGATGTTTGCCCCCGTTGACAGGTACGATTCATCGGGACGGCTTTCGTTGAGCAACAGCGAGAATGAGAACGAAGAGGGTTCTGGGGTCAGGGCCGCAGACATGTTCAGGTTGGTAAGAACCAGCGCAAGTGTCTGTCCGCGCGAGGAGATGATATCGTAATAGCGCGATCCGAACGCGCCGACCTGATCATCAATGGTTCGTTGTGGTGGAGCGAAGTCTCTCGCTGAACGAGTGACGTCCGGGTAGGCCCTCCCCTCGGGATAGTAGAGCACAGAATCGCTGCGCGTCTTGGTGAAGTAATTCCAGATCCCCCACTCGACGAATGCGTTGCGAAGGCTGGTACCATACGGCTCCTGCGCGAGCGCCGCATCCATCGCCGTGAGCGGCCGTGCCTGCCGAATCTCTTCCCAAACTTTTCGTATCACATCCCGCCCGAACCGCTTTGCCAGAAAAATACACCACACGCCCCTGCTGTACATGATGAACGCATTCGAGGTAAAGGTGATGTCCGGACGCAGGAAATGACCCGGGTTCGCGGCCGAGCCACGCAGGTATTGGTAATAGTCGTTGACCTCCGTATAGAGTGCGTCCTCCAGCCACACGGACGTCATTTCATAGAAGTGAATATCACGCTGCCAATAACCGTAGTTGCCGATCTGGATGGCATGGTGTAGTTCGTGCGCGATGGTGACGCGTAATGCGGGCATGCCGCGGTTCTGTTGGGGATAGACGAAATCGAAGTCGTTGTCGATGACCATGAAGGAAGTGAACGTCCCGCCTTCTGGCTTGTTGATGATCGGCGTTTCCGGCGTTGTGCTGCCGTAGGACGAGCCGCCGAGTTCCTGAATGTAGATATCGTATTCGGGACCTCCTCCTCCACCATTATCAGGCGGCGGGGGAAGGTATCCCATGGAGTCGTGCTCGATGCTGATGACGTGTGCGAGAATCGCGGCAACGGAATCGGCGAACTGATCAGCGGTGCCGGGTATCCTCAGATACTGAGAATCGAGCATGGCAGGAGCATGCACGCCGCTGGTGTCGTAGTGAATGCGAAACATGCCCGATCGCATGCTCTTCTGTGTCATGGGACGCGACATTGCGTTACGGAGAGCCGAACGCATCGTCGCGTCCAGCTCATGGTGATGGCTGAGCGCGTACGTCACCGCAGGGAAGCCACACTTGTTCTGTACATCGTCTGCGGACTCGCCGAGCCAGAGCCTCGTAAGTACGTGCTGAGCATCTGCCAGTGAGGAGGCGCCGGCCCGATAGGCGCTTCTGGGCTGTCCGAAAGCCGGCAGAGCAATCATGCTGCAAGCAAGAAGCAAGAACACTTTATGCCTCATACCCTTCTCGTTCACCTATCGCTGGAATGGATTCATAATGAGGGAGACAGTGCCTCGCTCGGGATGTGAAAGGATCAGGTCGTTCACGCCGACGTCGCGCATGCTGCCGACTCGCAACGATTGCGCACCTTCGGCCGGAACAAGGTCGACGGGCCGCCGTGGTCCACGCCGTTCCGATCCGTAGAGCACAACAACCGTCTTTCGTAGCCCATCGATCCATATCAGGTCCGTGTGTTCATCGCCGTTAACATCTTTGACCAGGAACGCATCCTCATCTACCGGTTGGACGTTGCGAATCCATTCAATGGAATCCGCCGGCGTGTTCGTCCCACTGTTGTACCAGATTCCTATCCTGTTCTGCGGAGCGGCCATCGCAAACACCACATCCTTATACCCATCCCGGTTCACGTAATCGTGCACTACCATGCGCGTGCTCGCCGTCGAATCGTCAAACGAAAACATCGCCGTTGCCGCAGGGAAACTGATGCCCGACGTCGAAGCGGTATGCCAGACCGTCGTTTGCCTGGCGGCATTATTGTGCGTTGCATAGACGAAATCGTATGACCCGATGCTCGCACCCGGGCTGACCGTAAGAGCAGCAATGGACATTGCCGATGCTGTGCGCAGAGTGTGTTCAAGAAATTTTCCTTCGGACACCTGCTCAAAGAGTGAAAACAGGTATGCCCGATTGCGTTGCGCCTTATATCGAACAATAACTTTCAGACGCGCAGAGTCTTCCGTCGCGTGCACCACATACGGCTCGTTGCCGGTTGGCACGGACAAGGGCGCCCACTCCTCAGGTTCGTCGCTCAGTTCTCCGACACTGATCAAATCGTCCCTGAGGTGCGATGCCACGAGCGTCTTCTGCCCCCTCCCCGACAGAACAAATCGGAGGTGATACGGGCGTTGCGCCACCGGCAGGGCAATCTGCCCCGCAAGCCTGCCGCGTCCCGTGTTCAGCAACAAGGAAAGCGATGAAGATTCGACGTTTGCAACAGCAACATCATTTCGTCCGTCCCCATTCAGGTCTGCAACCACCAGCCCGTGAGGCGATGCCCCGGCAACATACTCCACCGCGGGTTCCGAGGCAAGCGAGCGCGCGAGCTTACCGTCGCTTTCGGCATTGAGGAGAAATCCGAGGCGATGGGTGGCACTATCCACAAAAACACAATCCTCTTTTCCGTCACGGTCCACATCCGTTACGTGCCACAGAGCACCCGATCGGGCGCAGCCGAAGACGGTCGGATGGGTAAAGGCTGCGGGCGTACCGAACGAGACGTGAATCCCGAGGCGCGAGCTGGTGACGACCTCAGCCTCGCCGTCGCTGTCGATATCGGCAAACTGAACGCGGCTCGGCCTTTCGCCGATGGGGATCGTACTCGCCAGGCGGTAGTCGCCCAACGCATTGCCGGAATACACGACGATCTTTTTTGCCTCAGGACAGGTGATGGCGATGAGAAACGTCCGCTCTTCGCTTACCGGCATGATGGCAAGTTCCGCCGGATCGGCATCCAGTTGAACAGCCACCTGCTCGGTATAGACCATGCGGCTGATGCCATAATAGACAGTGAGTTGGTTCGAAAGCCAGTTCAGGAGCAGCAGGTCCGCAACACCATCGCGATTGATATCGGCGACCGTGAGATCACTGGCCGAGATCTCAGGAAACAAAATCGGCCCGCGGCGCCACGTTGCTGAAGCACGTCCAAGAAGCGTCGATACACCGCCGGAGGTCCTTCCGAACAAAAGAATGTCATTGTGACGGTCGTTGTTAATGTCGGCAATGACAAAGGCTTCGGCAGGAGCCGCAAGTTCGATTCTCGACTCTTCCCACCCTTTCTTTGCCGATCGGGTGAACACGGAGAGCGACCATCCGTCCTCGGCAAGGGCAACGTAGTCAATCCGCTTGTCTCGATTCATGTCGGCCGCCGCAATGCGGCGGAAGGTTGTCTGCGTCATAACGGTGGATGTGCGCTTCAGCCGTTGTGGTCCACCCAGCTCAAAGAAATGAATGGCCGGTTGATCGGCGGCCATCACGGCAAGCTCGGTCGTTCCCAACTCAGGTGGGCCAAGGGCAAATCCGCCCGGGCGAAAATCAAGTTGATGATCGAAGAAGAGTCCGAAGGCAGTGTGTGTGCGCTGCGCAAGGATGGTCGGAGAACAGAGAAGCTGTACATAGAACAAGCTCAGGGCAAACCTTCCGCGCGTGAACGACAAGAGCTGATCGGGAAATTGAAGGGACTTGCGCACGTGGGACTACCCTTTTTGCCTGTGCGCCAAGCGCAATTGCCTTCGCTGAAGCGCCTCTTGGTAGCGCCGTTTCTCCTCATCGGTTTCCGGTACGATGGGCGGAACGGGAACGGGCTTTCCGTGCTCATCGATTGCAACAAAGGTAAGGTACGCGTTGTTCGCCCGGCGGGGTTCGCCGCCCCAGCGCGTGTTCTGTGCTGTTACCAGCACGCCAACTTCCATCGACGTGGTGAACGCTCGGTTCACCGAGGCCTGGAGAACGACGATTTCACCAAGCCGAATCGGGTCATGGAAATTCAGTTCATCCACAGAGGCGGTGACGCACACCCGCCCAGAATGCCGATACGCTGCAATGGCGGCGGTAATATCGATCCAATGCATCAACCGGCCACCAAGTAAATTGCCCAACTGATTGGTGTCGTTGGGCAAGACAAGCTCCGTCGTATAGACCTGTGAATCCCGAACGCGGCGTGGCTCCATCACTTCGATCGCATGAGGTTCGCTTCACTGGGGCGTGTGCTGGTGTTGCCCGACTGGTTGCCTTGCGCGGAAGGTTCGCTCTTCAACGCTTCATCGATTTGCTGGTTCAACCTGTCGGCTCGCGCACGGAGGACGCTGTTCGGGTACTTGTCGATGAACTTTGTGACCTCCGCTTTGGCTTCGGCATATTTCTTTCGGGAGATGAGCAACTCCGTCTTCGCGAGATATGCCAGCGGAGCGTACTCCGTGTCGTGATATTTTTCGATGACAGCATCGTAGTAGAAGATGGCTGCTTTGTAGTAGTCCATCTTCGCATACAGTTCGGCCGTCTCGAAATCTTTTTTTGCGAGCCGACCGGTCAGTTCTTTGATCTTTTCAGCCGCATCGCCCACGAACTCACTGTTGGGATAGTACTCCACGAAAGCCTGTAGCTCATCAATTGCTCGCTTGGTGTACTGCTGATCGAGGCGTGATTTCGGAGCAAGATGGTAGTAGCACAGGCCGAGCTTGTACATGGCTTCCGGGACGCGCGGACTGGCAGGCATGTTGCGCCGCAGCGTTTGGTACTCATAGGAAGCAAGCAGATATTCCTTGCGCCGGAATCGCGCCTCGGCAATGTAGAACTGCGCCTCTCCTGCTACGGCACTTCCGAGATGCTGCAGCGTGATGATATTGAATTCCTGTATCGCCTCAAGGTAATCCCCGTCGTCGAACAACAGCTTGGCACGCTGAAATCGTTCCTCGGCACTGAGGCCTGTCACCACTTCCGTGGAGCCACAACCTGCAATCACAAGCACAAGCAGTAGCACACTGAGCAGCCCGACGGCATTCTTCCTGTTTTTCACCTGAAGTCGAAAGTTCATTCAGCTCCTTACGTTAAAAAGCAATAAGACCGCGATAGCAACGGAGCCGACTACAATGAGTGGCTCGGCGAGTGACGTAAAAAAACCTTCTCTAGGAAGACTCCCCTTCGTGAATGGCACAACAGGGTTTTCGATCTCAGGAATATCGGTAACGCGAATCGTGTCAGTCATTGATTCCTCAATGTCCGCAACCCGAAGAATCCTTCCATCTGCTCCATCGACGATTTTGCTGGAGAGCCGAAGTCGCACGGTCCGGTCGACGAGTTTCGGCCCAAACAGCCCGTCGCGCCGGATGTTCGAATACACGACGCGGGCCTCATCCATCCCGAAGGAAACCTGATAGGCTGCCCTTCCCGCTTCAGCGGCCACAAGGTGGTAGGAGCGGGCAGCCTCGAGGATCCCTCCCTCGATAAGCCATGCCACATCTTTCGGAAAAACGCTTATCTGAACCTTGCCGCTGTCTCCTGCCGGCGTTTGCTGGAACGTTCGGGCAGCCGCCGATTGAGAAAGCAAACGGATGATCTCAAGGTTCGTTGCTGGTTTTTTCTCCGTGCTCTCCTGTTGCGCCGTTGCACTCTCATTGGCAGCGCCCAGGCCGATCAGAGCACCCACGATCCACAATACACTGGCAGAGGGCTTAACTGAGAATCCCACACACCTTCGGCGTTGTTTCTCGCAATCGGTTGTCGTACAAAGTCCAGAAGTGGTTCGACGGATGCATTGCTGGCTTTCGCAACGTCACTAAAGTAACCAAAAACGCTCCGAGTTTCAAGGAGAGGAAAAATACATGGGAGAATGTTTAGAATTGCTTTTGCGAGATACGTGCAAGTTCTCTCAGAACAACGGCGGGATCATCATCGAGGTAATGGCGGGAGAAGCGTCGGGCGCGGCGGATTTCGGCGTCGTCAATCGTCGCGAAGATCATATCCTCATCGAACAATTTCGCCTTGGCGTCGACCTCACCGTTGGGGCTAATAATGGAGGAGCCACCCCAGAAGTTGACGCCGTCCTCGTACCCCGTGCGATTGCAAAATGCGATGTACGTTGTCAGCAATCGGGCGTAGGCTCTATGGTTCTCAGCATTGATACGATCGGTTTGGAGTTCTGCCTCGGCTCCTGCAAGGCGCGTCGGACTTGCCACGAGAGAAATAATGAGATGTGCTCCGTCCTTAGCGAGAATATACGGAAGGGCTATGTGCCATAGGTCTTCGCAAATCAAGACACCAATGCGCCCGAACGGCGTATCGAAGGCACGTACCGAGCTGCCCGAGCTGAAATAGCGCATCTCTTCGAACATGCCGTACGTCGGCGGATACGTCTTGCGATGCACCGAGCTGATCGTGCCGGCATGAAAGAAAAAGGCAGCATTGTACAGCGCAAAATGTTCGTCTTCCTCAATTCCTCCTGCAAGAATTGAAATGGAGTCGCTGAGGGCAAGGAGTGGTTCCAAGACGGACACGTCCGCGTGAAGGTTGACAGCAAGCTCCCAATTCATATCCTTGACTGAGTATCCGGTAAGACTCAACTCTGGAAAGACGACAAGCTGTGCGCCACGTTGCTGAGCCTCACGAGCGAAGGCAACATGCTTCTCAACATTCCTGGAAACATTGCCGAGCGTCGGATCGATTTGCGCGAGAGCGAGAGTGAATTTCATCTCCGGAGGGAAGGGTTCTGCTAATCAAGTTTTTCAGACTCAATGTCATCCGACAGGTCGAACATGCGGATGTCCTTGATGTACTGGACGGTTTTGTCGGTTTTGAGGGCTTTCAGGCGTACGATTTTCTTCTCAATTCGATCCAGATTGTCCCGGATGATGGTGAGATAGGTTTTGAGATTGTCGCTTTCATGGTTCTTCAGCAACTGCTCAACCTGCTCGCGCATGCCGTCGAGGGGAAGGCGCAGTTCTCCTGTAATTTTCCCGATGAGATCCCGAATAGCTTCGAGTCGCTTCTGCGAGATCTCCAGCGTCGTGAGCTGGTTCTTCAGCTTCTGCCGTTCGATAACGCTGAGGATGGTTTTGGGGAGGACCGGTGTTGAGATCTCTTCCTTCACGAGGTAATCCTCGATCCCCAACTTCATCACTTCAACAGCAAGGTCGAAGTCCTTGTTCACCGTAAGGAACACGACAGGAATGAGGAAGCCCCGTTCCTGCAGCGCGCGCGTCACCTCAAGCCCGTTCTGGCCGGGAAGAAAATAGTCCATAAGGATGACGTCGTAATGCGGATTGCGGCCCAGTTCATAGAGGGCATCGGGTCCGTTTTCGCGCCAGGTAACCTGAAATCTCTCGGGTTCATGCTTCTTGAGGAACAACTCGACCAGCTTTGAGAACTCTGGGTTGTCTTCAATCAGCAACACCCGTATGGGCTGTTGTTCTTCCATGGATCGAGAAGTTACGAAGGTTTCTTGATCGTAAAGTAGAACGTCGAGCCGACGCCGGGTTCCGACTCCAGCCAGATCCTTCCCCCTTCCCGTTCAATGATTTTCTTGACGATCGTCAATCCTGCCCCCGTACCTCGATACTCTTCACTTCGTTTCAAGCGTTGGAAGATCGTAAAGATACGATCGAAATACTGAGGCTCGATGCCGATTCCGTTATCCTTTACCCAGAAACGAAAATCTTGTTCGTCTTCATCATATCCGATATCAATGATGGGGACGGGTTTGTCATTGAACTTCATGGCGTTGGAGATCAAGTTGCGAAAGACCATAGCCAAGCGAGTGCTGCTGTAGCGGACCTGCGGCAGATGTTCCTGAACGCGGACGAGCACTTTCCGTTCGCGTAGACTGAACTGGAAGTCGTGGAGGATTTCGTCAACGATGGTTCGCACCGAAACGGTTTCTTGCGCTTCGCTCATCCTGCCGAGGCGTGAGAGCGTCAGCAGGTCGTCGATCAGGTGTTTCATGCGGGCGGTGGATTGCACGACGGCGCCCAGGTACTCCTTTCCCTCAGCATCGAGACGATCCTGATAGTCTTTCATCACGATCTTACTATAGCCCTCGATGCTGATGAGCGGCTCCTTCAAGTCGTGCGAAACGACGTAGGTAAAGTCGTCCAGCTCTTTGTTACGATTCTCGAGTTCGGCGGATTTCTGCAGGGTATCCTCATACAACATCGCTTTGCCGATCGCAACACCCGTCAAGTTAGCGATACTTTCTAAGAGACGCAAGTGATTGCTGTTATACAGATGCGGCTGTGAGGCAACGATGGAGATGATGCCTATGACTTTTTCCTCAGCCTTAATGGGCACTGCAAGCATCGAGTCACTTGCATCGGCCTGTGTGCTTCCCATGTACGACTTGCCCTCCGCAACGACCTCGTGATAGATCGTGTTCGGCCAGTCCGTTAGGGACCGTACCTTTACGCCGGCAGGATAGAACTCAGCCACACCGTTCACCGTTCTCCGCAGGAGTGACAACGTCTTATCCTCAGGGCTATAGGCTTGATAGTAGAATCGGTCGAGCGGCAATGCTTTTGTTACTTCTCGATAAACGACTTGAAGCATCGAGTTCAAGTCTAACAGGCCTGTCAGTCCCTTCCCCAACTCATACAGCGTCGTAAGCGTGTCGACCTGACGTTGAATCTCTGCATAGAGCTGTGCGTTCTCAATCGCTGCTCCGAGCTGATTGCCGATGAGGATCAGCAATTGCTCTTCTCTCTCCGTAAAGGCATTGGCCCGCGCGCAGCCAATGAAAAGTGTTCCGAGAAGCTTCTCTTTCGATTGAAGCGGGACGAGTGCAGTGCTCTTCAGGTGCAGCATTGCGCTGACCTGCTGTGTCGTCTCGAGTATCGGATTTGCCAAGTCTACGCCCGTCTCCATGTACACGGGCTTGGGTCGGGTACCGAACAGCTCAGAGAGCGAACTGGCCGCTTCAATTCCCTGAACACTTGATGCAAGTTCGTCGGTGAAGCCGCGGTAGCTCGTTAGGCTCAGTTGTCCACCTTCCCCGTGGAGGTAAAAGGCAACCACGGAGGCGTCGAAAATCCCCTCGACCTGCTCCGCCGCAACGCGCAGAATCTCCTCAAGGTCAAGCGACTTGCTGATGGATGTCGAGATGGTGTTCAATGCGACAAGCTCCCGGTTACGACGCTTGATCTCGGCCTCCGTCCGGTTAATTTCCGTGATGTCCGTCTGCGTAAACACAAGCCCTGTTACCTTCGCGCCAATCACCATCGGGCTGATGACAAGGTGATGGGTTGCCTCGATGCCATGATCGAAACCCTCAACATCCCGTGAATACAATTCCAGCCGCCTCGCAAACAAATCGTCCATCACGCGCTTGTATTCCAGCCACGTCTTCGCATCAGGCATCAGCACTTCCAGTGAGCGGCCAAGAATGCGGTTGTCCTGTGCCCACTCGCCTTTGTTCTGACGAACCATGTACTCCTTCCATGCCTTGTTCACATGCGTAATGCGGTAATTGCGATCGACAGTGAACACGACCTGGTTGATGGAGTCAAGAAGATTGTGAATGTACGCATTGTCGTTCCGCACCTGCTCGAACAGGCGCACACGCTGGATAATGGCGCCGATGTGGTCGGCGACAGGCTGGAGAAAGGCCATCTCCTCCTTGCCGAAGGCACATCGCCCTTTGCTGATGAGACTGACTGCCCCCATTGCTTTGTCGTCAACAAACAGCGGAAGGCTGATTTGCGAAAGTGCGCTCCCGTTTCCATCATCTCCCCCTCCATCCTTGGCAGCCGGGGCACCGGTCCGCACGGCATCGTATACAAGTGCTGCATCGATCGGGAGGTAGTTGACCTCCTTGCTCTCTCCCGAGTCGGAAGGGATTGCAATATACCATGGGTGGAGATTCTGGTCTTCATCGAGAAAAGAAACGTTGATCCCCTCGTACGGCACGAGCATGTGAATTTCCTTCGCGATCGTCTTCAAGATCGTTCCAAGATCGGTCGTCGTGTTCGAATAGCTGATGATGTGATTCAGCAAATCGATCTGCTTGTTCTTCCACTCGACCTCTCGAGCAAGTCGCTGTACATCGGTGATATCGCGCGCCGCCATGAAGATTGCAGTTGATTCGTCACGTGCATTCTTCAGAACCGATGCGTTGATCCGAACGACCCTCTGCCCTCCATCCTTGTGCCGCCAGGAAACGTCAAGCTCCGACATCTTGCCCTCTGCAATCGCAACAAGCCATGCACGGAATCGCTCTCGGTCCACTTCGTCAACCCAGGGATACGTCTGAGCGGATGTTCGTACGTCTTCAAGATCATAGCCGGTCCAGTCCGAGAATGCACGGTTCACCTGCACCACCTTGCCGTCGAGGTCAGTTACTAGTATTGCATTGCTCACCGTTGCCAGGGCAACTCGGAGTGTTGCTTCGCGCTCCTGCACCTCGTGTCGGAGCGCGTGCAGAACAGTCGATCCCTGAACGAGAACAATCGTTCCACCTCCCTGCCCTTCGTGCCGTTCCCGCCGCAGCGCTCGCACGGCAACGTCGATCCCTTTTTCCCCACCGACCGGATGCAGGCAAAGCATCCCCGTCGGATCCTCTTCTCCCGCCGCTGTTCGGTCAAGCAATTTCGGGAGAACTGTGCTCAGCGGAGGAAGGTCGTGCACGCTCTTGCCGATTGCTTCATCGTGCGGGATGCCTGTCATGCGTGCAAGGGCAGCATTCCATTCAATGCACTGAAGGCCCGTGTCGAAGAGCGCAATTCCATCGGGGAGCTTGTCGAGAATGTCAAATTGCGTCCGCGAGTCCGCGGCCGCCACCCCCAGAGACGCACCCGAGTGCGCAAGAAGTTTCGACGCTGTGATATCGGTGAGAATGCCATGAATTGCCACAACTTTTCCAGTCTCGTCTCGCTCGTATCGAACAGAATCCCGCAACCAGAGGTACGTCGCTTTCCCCTTCGGCAGCATGCGGTACTCCAACCTGAACGCATCTGCTTCGCCGGCTTGATGGGAGATGCGCTTCGAGAGCACGGGACGATCGTCCGGGTGCAGGAGCGTGCGCCAGAGATTGGGGTTCTGCTGGAAGTCGGAGAATCGGTATCCCGCCAGCCTTTCGATGTTTGGACTGATGTACGTGAACGTTCCGTTTGGCTGGAGGGAGTAGAGAACTTCGGAGAGTGTCGAGACGGTCGAGGCAAACCGTTCCTCCAACGAGGCCGCGTGCTCGCGCAGAACAATCATTTGCACGGCGGTCCCTAACTGTCTGCTGATTGTTGCAAGAAGCACGCGATCGTGCTCGTCCAGTGCGCTCTCCTGCCGTGTAGCAAGCAAAAGCACACCGTGGAGCTGTCCGTCCACAACCACAGGGAGAAATGCTACTGTGGTGTATCCTTCGGATTCGAAAAGGGATCGGTATGGAAGATAGGGAGGATAATCCGCTATCGTTGCGATGAGCGCTTCATGCGTTCTGGCAAAAAATCGTACAAAGCCTTCCTCTACCGACTGACGGTCGAGTCGTGTACGCGTTTGCTCGCTTAGCCCATGAGAGTGCTGGAGCACGAACACATTACCATCGAGAACCAAAACGCCCGCTGCTTCACAATGTGATGCTTTCATCGCAGCGGTCATTCCTCGATGATACAGTTCTTGGATCGACCCGGACGGATGAATCTCCTCCATGAAGCGGTTGAGGATTGCGAACCCTTTCGACTTGCGTTCAAGCTCCTCCTCGGTTTTTCGCTGCGCGGTGACGTTGCGATGATAGGAGAGGACGGCGTTCTGCCCGTTAAAAACGACGCGCGACGAGTGTGCTTCGACCAGAATCTTGCTGCCATCGTTCATCTTGCCCGGGTACTCGAAGCGCTGCGAAGCGGCACCGCCCGCCACCAGTTGTTGCTCGGACTCAAGCACGAGGCTCCGCGCATTTCGCCCCCATACCACTGTTGTGAGTTTCTTCCCCAGGAGATCCGCGGGTGCTGTGTAGCCGAACAGTTTGGCAAACGCGTCGTTGACGAGGAGAAATGTCCCGTTCTTCGTTACCGAGATGGCGTCGAGCGATCCATCTAACAGCGCTTTGAAGTTCTCCTCCATGGTCGCAGCACGGTCGATCACCTGCCTCCTTGCACTGACGTCGGTAAACGAACAATACGCAGCCACCTTGCCTGCATAGGGAACTGCTGCGATGGAGACTTCCACGGCAACTGCCTTCCGATCTGGAGTAGGAATGAGGATCTCCCGGTGGCGGATGCGAAATCCACCGTCCGGGTCTGCGATCATTTCGCTGACCCTTTTCAGGAGATCGGCATTTCTTCGTCCAAAGAACTCCGAGAGCGAAGGCGTTTTCTGCGTCGTCCACGGAAAGAGCGACGTGAACGCTTCGTTCCTCTCGGCCAGTTTACGATTGACAAAGATGGCATAGGGATAAGGCAAAGAAGAAAGAAAAGAGAGAGACTCCCCTGTGAAGGTCGGACGCGAGAAGTGAGTTGACTTCGAAGCAATCGTCAATACTCTCGGAAGAAAGAACTCCGGGGCTGCGCAATCCTTTGCCGAGAGAAACTGTGCAACATACCGTTCGCCGTCGCGGCGCACGTCGAGAAAGAGGTCTGACGCGTCCTTCAGCTGAGCAAGAACTTCGGCGGGAAACGCATCTCGCAAGATACACCAAAGGCTCAGAGTATTTCTCGCACCAATGATCCTGAGCAGAGATGAAAGGAACGCACTTTGCTTTGATCGTGGTGCATCACCAATTTCTATAAACACAGAGGCATCTTTGGGCGCGCGTCGCAAAAGAGCCTTGCACCCGTGCAGCGCTTTCTCTGGCGAGGAGACCGAAAAGACATGCTGCGCAGCGCCGGGATAGCTCTCACCGCCCTTGCCGAACGAGAGCAAAAGAAGGTCTCTCTCGCCGCGCTGGCCCACGATGGAATGAAGAATACGGAAGGAAGTCTCCCGGTCGGGAGAACTGATAACGAACTGACGCGCTTTGCGGGGCGAGCGCCCACTGAGGTTCAAAACTCTGAGGGCGTCCTCGATCGACTTGATGCTCGAGATCGAATGCTCTGCTGCCATTGATTCATCACAACGATCTACCAACTGCCGCTGGCGCCGCCGCCACCGAAGGATCCGCCTCCACCGCTAAAGCCACCAAAGCTACTGCCGCTACTGCTGCTGCCGCCCCCTCCCCAGCCACCGCTGTAAAACACGGGAAGTCTTCCGCCGCGCATGAGTCTGTGGCCGCGTCGAGCGTTGCGCGATGCGAGAAAGAGAAAGAGGGCGAGGAAAAGAAACGGCATCAGCCACGAGATATCCGTACCCACGTCTTCCGGCTCCGCTTTGTACTCATTCTGCGTTGCGCGCATAATAGCCTCCACGCCCGCTCTGATGCCCGCAGCGTAGTTCCCCTCACGGAAGTGCGGCACAATCTCCCTTCGAATGATCTGTCCACAAAGCCCATCGGGCAGTACCCCCTCGAGTCCATAGCCCACTTCAATGCGCATCTGTCTGTCGTCTTTCGCAATAAGCAGGAGGACACCGTTATCTCTTTTCTTCTGTCCCACGCCGTTCACCTCGGCGGTGCGCAAGGCAAAGTCTTCGATACTCTCGCCGCCAAGGGTTGACAACACAACCACGGCAATCTGGTTGGAGGTTGTATCCTCGAAGCGTGCAAGGGAGCTTTCCAGCTCATCAATCTCGGCTGCGGTAAGCGTGTTGGTAAAGTCGGTAACGCGCCGGAAGAGCATCGGGACCTTCACCTCTTGCGCGCCGGCCTCCCCTGCCGTACTCACGAGGAGCGCGAGCGTGCAGGCGATGATTGCGAGCCGATGTGTCATCAGAATTTCACTTGGGGTGCGGTCTCGGCGCCCTCCTGCGCTTTGAAGTACGCCTTTTCTCGAAATCCTGCCAGATTTGCTATGATCACGCCGGGAAAGCGAGCACGTGTTGTGTTATAGGTCTGAACAACTTCATTGAAACGCCTGCGCTCGACGGCGATCCGATTCTCCGTTCCTGCCAGTTCGTTTTGAAGCGAAAGAAAATTCTCGCTCGAACGAAGTGTCGGGTAGTTTTCGGCCACGGCCAGAAGCCGAGAAAGCGCCGTGCTCAGTTGGTCCTGAGCGCTCTGGAATCGCGCGAACGCTTGGGGATCTTCGAGAACTTCCTTGGTCACCTGAATGGATGTTGCCTTTGCCCGTGCTTCAACAACTCCCGTCAGCACCTCACGTTCCTGTGCGGCAAAGCCCTTCACCGTGTTCACGAGGTTCGGAATCAAATCCGCCCGCCGCTGATACTGATTTTCCACCTGGCTCCAACCCGATGTCACCGCCTGTTCCAGCCCGACAAGCGAGTTGTATGCCCCCACCCCCCACATCGCCAGAAGAATGAGAACACCGACAATGGCGAGCAGGATGATCGTTCCTTTCTTCATGAAGTCTCCTTTGTGAGAATGAAAGTTGGATAGCGCCTAAAAACAAAGGAAGCCGGTAAGACTTCCTTATGAAACAGAGTCAGTGATGAAAGTATGAAAAACGCCACCGCATTGCAAGAAGAGCCGGCAAATGAACACGCACATAAGAAAAAAAGGAAGCCCGGGGACTTCCTCGGTTATCCAATCCAGACAAACAATGGACACGATGTAGTATATGAAATACGCGAGAGGGTTTCAAGAAACAGAGACCCTTATTTGTACAAGTGTGGAGCAACTACACTGGCGAATTCCGACATGTCATCCACCCGATCGAGCATATCATACAATCGTTTGTCCTCAATCGCCATGTACTGGTGGACAAGAATGTTGCGTAAGCCTATCATCAAATGGATTTTCTTCGCGATCTCTGCCGATACATAGCCGTTCTTCAGAAGCAACTCGATGCATTCGCGGTAGTTCTTTGGGCTTCCAAGATTGAACCGACTAACAAGATGGCAGGAGATATCAATTATGATCTGAATGCTCTCGAACAGACCATACCGTAGCGCCCATTTTTCGTGAGTCCCGGCTTGCCAGTTTAGCTGTGAGAGTTTACTTTTGAGCAGGCGTAGGTCACGAATGTTCTGTTCGAGGGTTGCGAGTTTATCCAACATAATTCGTCTCTCCGAATTTGCCCGCGGCAATTCTTCGGCGCAATCCGTCATCCATCATGTCGCGCAACGGTTGCGTGTCGAAATAGTAGAGAAACGTGTTACGCCTAAAGTCCACAAGAACATTCTGGTTGCGGCAGAAAATCACTCGACAATTCGAGACAACATTGAAGGCAAACCGTGGATTCCGCTTGTACGCATCGTTCAGGAGAACAAGGTCAACGCCATCGGTGTCCAGAGCCTCCTCCAGCTGATACGTCAAGTAGCCCAAATCCAAAAGCGGCATCTCTACATTGGTGATGATGCCGATGTCAATGTCGCTCATCGGCGTTGGCTTGCCCGCTGCGTGAGAGCCGAACAACAGCGCAACTTCGATGCGCGAGTCTTGCGACAATATTTGTTGAATGATGCGTTCCATTGAGACAAGGAGTTGAACGTTTGACAGAAGCAAAATAAGAAAGGGTGGATCGGGATGCAATCGGGCGCGCAGTAAACAAAAAAGGAAGCCCTCGACAAACGTCGTAGGGCTTGCTTTCAAGAAACGAAATGCCGCGGGACAGGGCTACGATTCGTAGAGTCCCATGCCAGCACGCACATAACACAAAAGGAAGCCTGCGGGCTTCCTTTGTGTTAGAGAAGTTGAATTGATCTACGTGTCTTAGTTCCCAAGCCCGAAGTTGACGCCAACACGGGCACCCAGGCTCCCTGACGTGCTGCCCGAGGTTGCTATGCCATCGTAGCGTGCAGACACATCGAGCTTGGTATTGCCACTGCCAAGGCCAAATTCAACACCGATACCGGGTGCAAAGTTGAAGTCAGTTGAAGAAGCGCTGCCGCCGCCTACAGTGATCGGACCAAAGGGGGTGTTGATGGTTGATGCGGGGACATCAAACGTCCCGAAGAACATACCGAGTTCTCCGATCCCGTAGAAGCGCACCTTCTCTGACTCGGGCATAAAGTAGTACTTGCCGAATGCACGAACGGGCAATCCCTTGAATGTGCCGCCCTTCACCGTAATTCCGGCGACGGTCTGATCCTTGCCACTCCAAGTGTAATATCCAACCGTCAAGCCTGCAGCAAACATCGGTGTGATATTGTATTGACCACGAACGCTACCCCCAAAGCCAGTCGACTGCGCATCGCCGAAGGTGCCCATCGGGATCAGGACATCACCACCGACGCTGAGAGCAATTTTCTGGGCGTTCGCATCGGCAGAGATGAAGCCCAACAGAGCGAAGGCAACAACTACTACCAAGAGTTGTTTCATTGGTTTTTACCCCTATGTTGTGAGTGTGATGAGTGAATTGGGTTGATTGGGTCGGACCATAAAAAGCCGCACACAGTATACGTAAAATGAACGTTGATGTCAAGGTCTTCGCTAAAATGCCTGAAGTCTTACTTTACGCAATCACCAACTTTTTACAGAAAGAAGAGAACTCCAAACAGAATAACAAAATTCCTCGACTTGACACTTGCTGACTGCCCCTGTTGCGCGGGCGAGTTATCGAGGTTGGAAAGGCCGAGGTTGTAACGGACGTCTCCGGTCAACGCAACCTGGCGAGCGACTTTGAATTCCGTGCCGCCGCCAAATTCCAGTCCGAAGTCAATCGAAGAAGTTGTACTCTTTACATCATACTCCCCATCTTGAATGTTTGCAAACCCCTGAAACTTCGCCTTCGACGACAGGACAATGCCGATGTTTGGACCGACAAACGCGTACGGACGAACCGTTCCCTCGATGAACTTCACACGGAACAAGACGGGAATTTGCAAGTAGCTGATCGTCCGTTCATCTGTGGCACGCGCAGTTCCTTGCGTCAGTTCCCATTTGACTGCCTTTTGCGTGTAGCCCGGTTCGAGTGCAACAGCAAACATCCGACCGAACGCAAGCTCTGCATGTGCACTGACCCCGAAGCCCGTGCCTCCCGATTTTGTGCTGCTCACCCCCTGAGCCTGTAACCCTTGGTATGGATCAGGATCAACCGATGCAGAACTGAGAGCCAACCCCGCTTTCAAACCCAGCCCAAACTGTACCTGCGCCAGAGCAGGAAGCGAAACAAGGAACGAAAGCGCAGCTACCATTACTACTGGACGATACTTCATACCAATAACCTCCCTTCGCGTGTATGTTAGATTAGTGAGGAATGAGGACCTTAGATCTCGTATCTGATACCTGCTCGGATGATAACGGCAAACACTGTTCGGCTCTGTCCCTGTACGAATCCGAAGAACGGATCGAAGTAACTCGCTCCGCCGGTCCCAAAGACCGGGCCGAATTGAAGATCCGGAGCAATGTAGAGATTATTGGCAACCGGGATGTTGACTCCACCACCTCCCTGAATGCCGAAGTAGGGACCACCCGTGTAGAAATACAGAGCAAGCCCAAAGTTGGCAAAGGGGCGTAACTTGCTGCCAGGAATTCCAAAGTAATACTTGCCGTAGGCGAACCATTCGATCGGCGTACCGCCTTGTGTGTTGATGTTGAACTCCGAACCAACAGCAAAGTTTCTCCCGAAGATGACTTCACTCATCGGTCCAATGTGGAAGCCTGCAGCTCCATCATAAATGGAGATGCCGGTGTTGCCGCCAAGGCTCCATCTTATCTGGCTTTCGGATGATTCGGCATAGACAAGGAGAAAGAACACGACAAGGAGCGCAAGAATACGAGTGTGTTTCATCGTCTTACCCCACTACGTTGTTAGTGATGATGGATGGTACAGCGTTGATCTTTACTTCAGCAATGCTCTCGAGATGATAATCCTCTGTATCTCCGACGTCCCCTCATAAATCTCGGTAATCTTTGCGTCGCGAAGGTAACGTTCGACCAAATACTCCCGAACGTATCCATAGCCGCCGTGAATCTGAATCGCTTCGAGCGCAGCCTGTACAGCAACCTTCGATGCATACAGTTTCGCCATTGCCGCCGCCTCGCCGTACGACATACCGGCATCCTTCAGGAATGCCGCCTTCAGCGTCAGCATACGGGCAGCCTCGATGTTCGTGGCCATCTCTGCAATCTTGAACTGGATGGCTTGGAACTCGGCAATGGGATGATCGAAGGCTTTGCGCTGCTTGGAGTAGGTGATGGAAGCATCGAGGCACGCTTGCGCAATACCCAAAGCTTGTGCTGCAATGCCAATGCGACCTCCTTCGAGGGTTTTCATTGCGAACTTGAAACCGTCGCCTTCTGCACCAATCCTGTTTGCGATGGGAACTCTTGCATCTTGGAAGGCAAGTGAAACGGTATCGGAGCTTCTGATGCCGAGCTTTTTCTCCTTCTTTGCAACGGTGAATCCGGGCGTGCCCTTCTCGACAATGAATGTGCTGATCCCCTTCGCGCCCTTCGACCTATCCGTGGCTGCCATGACCAAAACAAGATCGGCCGTAGAGCCGTTGGTGATCCAGTTCTTGGTGCCGTTGAGAATATAGGAATCGCCATCCTTAACTGCAACCGTTCGCTGGTTCGAGGCGTCGCTGCCGGCCTCAGGCTCTGAGAGCGCAAAGGCACCGAGCTTTCGTCCGGTGGCAAGATCACGCAGAAAGCGTTCTTTCTGTTCACGTGTCCCATATTTCTCGATACCAAAACAGACGAGTGAATTGTTCACCGACATGATGACGCCGCACGAAGCATCCACTCGAGATATCTCCTCCATCGCAATCACGTAGCTGACGGTATCCAGCCCTGCTCCTCCCCACTCCTCGGGCACCATCATGCCCATGAACCCAAGATCGCCCATTTCTTTGACGAGCTCGTACGGGAACTCCTCCTTCTCATCTCGTTCAATGGTTTTTGGTGCAACACGTTCTGCCGCAAAGTTGCGTGCCGTCTCTCTAATCAGGTGGTGGGTTTCGGTGAATTCAAAGTTCATGTTACAGCCATCCAATCATTCTCATAACCACAGATTACAAAGATTCTTTTAGAGTATTCTCCGTTTGTACTCAAGACTTGGCTTTCCAAAATTCAGGAGCAGCCCGACACGAATTCTTGTCCCTTTGAGATAATTCAAGACCTTCCGAATTCAATTTAAAAAAAATTTGTGTGAATCTGTGAAATCTGCGGTTCACGTCGTTTTCGTGTAGTCGTAGAAACCTTTTCCCGTCTTGCGGCCGAGATGCCCCGCAGCCACCATCTTCTTGAGCAAAGGGCATGGACGGTACTTCGGATCGCCCAGGCCTTCGTGAAGGACGTTCATGATCGAAAGACACACGTCCAGTCCGATGAAGTCCGCAAGCGTCAACGGGCCCATCGGATGGTTCATGCCAAGCTTCATCACGGTATCGATGGCTTCCGGCGTTGCAACTCCTTCCATCACGCAATACATCGCTTCATTCAACATTGGCAGAAGAACACGGTTGGACACGAAGCCTGGGTAGTCATTGACCTCAACAGGAACTTTCTCGAGTTTTTCGGACAGTTCCTTCACCGTTCGATATGTCTCATCCGATGTTGCCAGTCCCCGAATGACTTCTACAAGTTTCATCACCGGCACGGGATTCATAAAGTGCATTCCGATGACCTTGTCGGGTCGCCTGGTTACGGCTGCAATTTCTGTGATAGAGATGGAGGAGGTGTTGGAGGCGAGGATTGTATCGGGCTTGCACGTCGCGTCAAGCGTTCGAAAGATATCGTTCTTGATTTCCTGGTTCTCGGTTGCTGCTTCCACAACAATATCGGCACCGGCAGCCGCAGATCGGAGATCAAGTGAAAGAGTTATACGGCCAAGCGTTTCGTTCTTTTGCTCCGCGGTGAGGGTGCCTTTCTTTACTTGCCGGTCAAGGTTGGCCGAGATGGTTGCTCTGGCCTTGTCGAGAAACTCTTGCTTGATGTCGTTGAGAATGACCGTGAACCCGTATTGTGCAAACACGTGAGCAATGCCGTTGCCCATGGTGCCTGCACCGATGACGGTAACGTTCTGGATGTTCAAGTGGAAGCTCCGGTTAGAAACGTTCGACGATGACTGCCGAGGCCTCTCCCCCGCCGATGCAGATAGCGGCAAGACCTCGTTTCAGATTGCGCTGTTCCAGCGCGTGAAGAAGCGTGACAAGAATGCGTGCGCCGCTTGCACCAATGGGATGGCCCAACGCCACAGCACCGCCGTTCACATTCACTTTGTTCACGTCCAGGCCCAGGATACGATTGACCGCTATGGCAACAACGGCAAAGGCTTCATTGATCTCGAAAAGATCAATATCATCCTTCGTCATCCCGGCGCGTTTGAGGACCTTGGTGATGCCATCAGCCGGCGCGGTGGTGAACCACATCGGGTCTTTCGCTGCCGACGACTGAGCGATAATGCGGGCAAGAGGCTTGACGCGGAGCTGCTGGGCCTTTGTCGCCGACATCAGGACCAGCGCAGCGGCACCGTCGTTGATCTTCGATGAATTTGCTGCAGTCACACTTCCTTCCTTCTGGAAGGCAGACTTCAGCTTGGGAATCTTGGCAAAGTCTGTTTTGAAAACGTCTTCGTCATCGGTAACGGTCTTGGTTTCCTTCCCTTCTGGTACCTCCACACTCACAATCTCTTTCGCGAACCGACCCGTTTTCTGAGACTCCTGCGCGCGTGTGTAACTGAGGATGGCGAATTCGTCCTGTGCGTCACGCGAGACGTTGCACTCCTTTGCACACAACTCGGCCGCAATTCCCATTGGGGTATCGTCGTAGGCGTTGAGCAATCCATCCTTCATCATGGCGTCGTAGATGGTTGCATGTCCCATCTTGTACCCCGTGCGAGCCTTGTCCAGCAGGTACGGTGCGTTGGACATGCTCTCCATGCCACCGGCGACAACAACCTCTGCATCTCCCAACAAGATTGCTTGTGCGCCGAGCATGACAGCCTTCAGGCCCGACCCACAAACCTTGTTCACGGTGAGGCACTCCACCGAAACTGGAAGTCCCGCGTAGATGGCCGCCTGACGCGCCGGTGCTTGTCCCACTCCCGCCTGAAGCACATTCCCCATGATCACTTCGTTGACCTGATCGGGTGCCACGCCGGCGCGCTTCAGGGCTTCTCGAATGACGATCGCTCCGAGCTTCGGTGCAGGAACCGGGCTGAGAGATCCACGGAAACTTCCAATCGGGGTTCGGCACCCGCTGACGATAACGACCTCGTTCATGTTCTTAGCTGTTCATTGATTTCAGGAATTCTTTGTTTGATTTGGTTCCCCGCATTTTCTCGAGGAGGAACTCCATCGCTTCAACGGTATTGAAATCGGACAAGAACTTGCGCAGGACCCAGATGCGGTTCAGCTCGTCCGCATCGAGGAGAAGCTCTTCCTTGCGCGTCCCTGAGCGATTCACATCAATTGCAGGGAAGATGCGCTTGTCGCTCAGTTTCCGGTCGAGCACAATTTCCATGTTGCCCGTGCCTTTGAACTCCTCGAAGATCACCTCGTCCATGCGGCTTCCGGTTTCGATTAACGCTGTGGCAACAATGGTGAGACTTCCCCCCTCTTCGATGTTGCGGGCCGCACCGAAGAATCGCTTCGGCTTGTGAAGCGCATTCGCATCGACGCCACCGGAGAGAATCTTGCCCGAGTGCGGAACAACCGTGTTGTGAGCGCGAGCCAGACGTGTGATGCTATCTAACAAAACGACGACATCGCGCTTTGCTTCGACCAGACGCTTCGCCTTCTCCAACACCATATCGGCAACCTGCACGTGACGCTCCGGCGGCTCGTCGAACGTGGAGCTGACGACTTCGGCATTCACCGAACGTTCCATGTCCGTCACCTCCTCCGGCCGCTCGTCGATAAGCAGCACGATCAGCTTCACCTCAGGATGATTGCGCGAGATGCTGTTGGCAATCTTCTGGAGCAGGATCGTTTTGCCGGCCTTGGGTGGCGACACGATCATACCGCGTTGACCCTTGCCGATGGGCGTCAGCAGGTCCATGATCCGCATCGAGTATTCGCCCGGAGCCGTCTCCAGTTTCAGTTGCTCGTTCGGATAAAGCGGCGTCAGATTGTCGAAGAGAACACGCTCGCGAATTGATTCGGGGTTTTCGTCGTTTACCGCCTCCACACGGAGCAGTGCGAAGAACCGTTCCCCCTCCTTCGGCGGCCTGACCTGCCCGCTGACCGTGTCCCCCGTCCTGAGATTGAACTTCTTGATCTGGGAAGGGGAAACGTAAATGTCGTCGGGTGAGGGAAGGTAGTTGTAATCAACACTGCGCAGGAAGCCGTATCCGTCGGGCAGTACTTCCAGCACACCCTTGCTGAAGGTAAGCCCCCCTTGCTCGGTCTGGGCTTCAAGAATCTTGAAGATCAGCTCCTGCTTGCGCAGGTCACTGTAGCCGGTGATGTTCAGCTCTTTCGCGATCTGATTCAGCTCGGCTATCTTCTTTGACTTCAGCTCTGCAATGTCCATCGCCATGGAATGTGAATCCTTTTACTAAAATACTGTGTGCCCTTCACACGTTGACCTCGAACTTCATCGTGAAGAACGTATCGGGGAGAACGAATGAAGAGTAATGGTTGGATGAGTAATAACTGATGAGTTCGAACAGGTGGTATCTAAGGAGCTCTCGCTACACACCCCCGAGCCGGTGGCTCTGGGAAATCTCCTCGGACATTCCTCTTTACTGCTGAAAATATAGGAGATTTGATTTTGATTGTCAAGCATCTCGCTCCGCGAGAATCTCAAGTGCCTCTCCCACAACGTAGTGCGAACCCGTGACAAGAATCCTGCCTCCGGGCCCTGCACGTCTTCGGGCAAGGGTCAACGCCTGCCGTACAGTTCCTGCCCTCGAATGTGCAACTCCCAGTCGCCGGAGTTCTCGAACGATCGGTGACACCCCCAACGCCCTCGGCGTGCGCGGCCGGCACGCGACAATGTGCCGCACCGACTGGCCAAGAAGCCGGCACATGGTCTTGTAGTCCTTGTCCTGGAGAACTCCAAACACGGCTACAAGATGCTGACGTGAATCGGACGGCAAGGCAGAGATAAGTGTGCGCATGCCTTCCGCATTGTGGGCGACGTCGAGCAGATACCTGTTTCCAACGCTTTCCAACCGGCCGCGAAGACCTGTGTTTTCTCTGACTCGTTCAAATCCTCTCCGAACAGCCGCGGCGCCGATCCTTCTGAAATTGGCTCTGAAACCTTTCTGCGAATGAAGGATATCCAACGCCGCCATTGCCGTGGCTGCATTCACGACCTGATGGTTGCCCCTCAGTCCCAAACGCACATTTCGAATCGTAAGCCGGCGACCGAAAAAACTCGCGACAAAATTCGACTGATCTTCCTGCACATCTACCTTCACACGGCGTGCCGCTTCATACAAGCGCGTTCCACGGCGCTCCGCTATACGCTCCAATGTACGAACGACAAATCGCTCCGTTGAGGCTGTAACACACGGGATGCCGGGCTTGATAATGCCTCCCTTCTCGCGGGCAATTTGCACAAGGGTTGTTCCGAGGTACTCCGTATGCTCCAACGAGATGTTGGTGATGATGCTGACCATCGGGAAGATGACGTTCGTCGAGTCCAGTCTCCCGCCAAGCCCCACTTCGATCACCGCGATGTCCACCCCTTCATCAGCAAAATACTGAAACGCGATACAGGTTGTCGCCTCAAAGAACGTCGCCGCCGTCTTGTCGATCATCGGTCGCAGATGTCGGACGTATTCTACGAGTTGCGCTTCGGGTATTTCCTGTCCGTTCATGCGGATGCGCTCGGTGAATCGCACGAGGTGAGGCGATGTGTAGAGTCCTGTCCTGTACCCTGCTGCAGTAAACACGGAAGCGAGGAACGCCGCGGTGGAGCCTTTCCCGTTCGTACCACCCACATGAATTGTTCGCAAGCGTTTTTCAGGATTGCCGACGGACCTCAATAGGCGCTTGATGTTACGGAGACCGAACTTCATGCCGCGACGCTGAAGTCCGTACAAATACCTCAGTGTGCTCTGGTACGTTGGCGCCAACATCGAGGAAGAACGTGAGGGATGAGTGGATTACTATCCGAGGGGTTTTCCCTCGGTTATTCCGATTCATTCCTTTCAGGGATGAACCCTCTAAAACAATAACGCTGAAAGCGTCTCATCTGAATAGCTCGGGGCAAAGTCCCGACAAATCGTCGAAAGACAGAAAACGAACCCTGTTCCGAAGGAATGGCTTCGCCAAAAAGGTTCAACAAAATGTCTGGTGCGTAACATCAGCGGTCATGAATCCGGGCTGAACCACGCCGGATGAAAATGGCTGTTTTCATAGCAGTTAGAATAAGTCCTCAAGAGTTTCTCGTTTACGGATCATGGTCGCATTCCCTCCGTTCACCAACACTTCAGCAGGACGAAGACGACCGTTGTAGTT
>CAZIKE010000008.1:0-47691 GCA_964539775.1 uncultured Chitinophagales bacterium | reverse complement strand
TTCAAGTTGATCGTTGAGTAGGCGTTGCCAGAAGTAGATGCCGCCGGCGGCTGCGTACCGAGGATACCGCGTGAGGGATGTTCCCCCCTCATCTTGCTGGGTAATGAACATCCCCGTTCCCTCGGCCACGAGCACCCACACACGGGCGCGGAGTCGTGCCTCGATGCCGTTGGTAATGAGCTTGTCGCCGTTTGCAAATTCGACGCCCGGGAAGATGTAATTGCTGCCGAATGGTTTGAGGAGAATGGGATGTTCGACGGTGCGATGGAAATACGCGACATGCAGGTCGAGCAGTGTGCCGATGCGAAGTCTGCCTCCAAGTTCAATTGTGTGGTGGCGTTCGGGTATGATGGGTTCGATCCGATGGACGGTACTGTCGGTCCAGAAAAGCTCCTGATAGGTGGGAAAACGACGCGATGTAGAAAAGCCGCCGAAGAGCGTTAGTGTTGTGCTGAGCTGGAACGCCGCATCCGCGCCGAAGCCGAGACCCGAGTGCTTCAGATAACGATCATATCTTCCAAAGGCAGCAACCGTGAGGAGTGGCCCTACGACAAGCTCCTCCTTCGCCCAGATGCTGCCGATCGTGTTCCTTCGTCTGCCGAGGTTCGGGCTTCCCTCGATTTGCCGCAGTTCGATATTGCCGCCAAGCTTGAAGCGTTGAAGGTGGGTGTGATAGTCCTGCGTCAATAGCAGCCCCATCCACGACGAACGATGATCGGAGTTGATGATGACGTCGTTGGAGGGGAACGTGGCGCGCTGCGGTCCGTCGCGGTACTCGCGGAAGTTTGTGGAGTAGTAGAGCGAAAGCATGGACACATTCGTCGTGTCGCCGAGGAGCGTCCCAACGAGCGAGAGATCGACGTCGTGGCGATTGATCTTCTCATAGCTGTCGTAGTTGCGCATCACTGCCCGAATGCGGTCGAATGCAAACGCCGGGATCCCTGTTTTTTCCGGATCAACCCCGCCATTCAAGTCTGTCTGAGTATGTGTCAGATATTCGGAGAGAATGATATTGAAGTCTTTGGACAAATTGTACCGCAGCTTGACGCGCATGTTCCACGCTTCGTGAATGCTCGCGAGGAACTTCCCATCCGTGCTCTGATGCTGGAAGCCGAAGGTGAAGTTGACCTTGCGCGAGATGTTCTGGCTGAACGTCCCGTCGCTGTACGCATAGTTGTACGCGGTTTCCGTGTAGTTGATTTTGGAGAAGGGACGATTGCTGTTGTAGTTCTTCGTCACAAGGTTCACCGCGCCGCCTGTACTGTTCAGGCTGTAGAGGAACGCGCGTGGTCCGGTGATAAGCTCGATGCGGTCGGCATACTCCGTGGTAAAATGATACAGGTTGTAGATGCCCGAAGCGGGGTCATTCAACAGCCTGCCGTTTGCCGTGAGAGCGATGGCCCGCCAGTCAACGCCGCGCAGGTTCAACTGGTTATACTGTCCTTCACTCTGCTGATCCCGAATAAAGACGCCCGGCATGGTTTCAAGGATGCCACCCAGGTAACGGTAATCCAGGAAGTTGAGGTCCTCTTTCGTAAGGAACTTTGTAGAATCGAGTGAGCGGTCGAACGTTCCCACGAGTGACGGCGTGCTCATCCGCGTTGTATCTCTTGCAACGAGAGAGTCGGCATTCGCCTTGTGATGAGCCGTGTCGGCGCGGACGAGATACGTCGAATCACCTATGGCCGGGCGTCTGCCGGTTGTATCGGTGAGAGTGGATCGTGACGGCTCATGGACATGTGACCGAAGAGGGGAATGAAAACTGCCGATGACTACAATGGTGAGGAGTGCACGATGAAGGATAGGGAAGTGTGGCAAGCTCTGTCCTGAACGCTGCATGATGTGCGCAAAATATATCCAGAACGCCATCGAGAAGCAAGAATGGAGAGGGGAGGGCGGGCGCGATTCTTCGTTGAACGCAAATTGATGATGACCCAATCAACACGCAAGGTGAACGCCACGCGTATGCTCTCGCGACCGCTTTTTCTTCGTGTGACAGTTGTTGCCCTGACGAGTCTTCTGATCGCATTCGTGTCGCTGTTCATCTATTGGTACATTGCACAGCGGTTGGAAGCACAATCGCGGGCGGCGATTGCCGAGCGCGCTCGGAGCATCGCAACGATGATGGCACTCGAAATCGTGCCCGCGCTGCAGAGTGGCAATCACGCTGCAGTGCACAATGCGGCTATCGTCGCGGGGCGGAATCACGACGTAGCGTACGTTATGGTGCTCGATGCACAGGGGAAAAGGGTCACGGCTCTTGGCGTGCCTCCGTCCGATTCGCTGAAGTGGGCTGAGGTCAAGCTCGGCGACCGCATCTCCGCCGATGGGATGACGCTTCACACTTCCATGCCCGTCGTTGTTCAGGGCGAGCACTTCGGTTATGTACAGCTTGGCCTGTCGCTCAGGCAGATGCATGCCGAAATCCGTCAGAGTCGAGTCACGGTCGGAATCGTGTGTGCCGTTGCGGTGGTGCTGAGCATCCTGCTGGCGGCTTTCCTCAGTTCAATCCTGTTGCGACCTCTACGCGACTACGATCAGTTGCAGGAGAGTGAGAAGAACTATCGTGATCTGTTCGAGAATGCAAGCGACCTCATACTGAGTCTCGACCGAGATGGAAGACTTGAGTTCGTGAACCGTGCTTTTATCGAGACGTTGGGCTACACCGAACGTGAAGCCGCTCATCTCCACATCAGCGATATTGTTTCGGATTCGCAATTGCCCTGGTTCAACAGCGTTCTGCAACGTATCCAAGAGCGAGAGCATGTCGGACGAATAGAAACCGTCTTTACGACACGAGAAGGGCGTGAAGTGGTAGTGGAAGGCAGCCTGGCATGTGGTTTCAAGGGCGATGCAGCCGGCTCCCTTCGCGGCATTTTCCGCGACATCACGGAACGCCGACGCGCGGAAGAGGCCATCCTGCAGGAGAAGGCACGCTTCGAACAACTCTTCGAGAACGTTCCGGCCGGCGTCGTCTTGACCGACGAGTCGGAACGGATTATCCGCATCAACAGAACATTCGAACGGATGTTCGGGTACACGTTGGAAGATATTGCAGGCAAGCCGATCAATCACATTGTCATTCCCGATGAGCTTCGCTGGGAAGGCGATCGTTACTCCCGGCAAATACTCCAGGGAGAGTGTGTGCATGTCGAGGCACTGCGCCGCCGCAAGGATGGCAGCATGCTCTACGTGGAGCTGTACGGGGTTCCGATCATGGCGGGTGGGAAGGGGCTTGGCATGTTTGCGATGTATGTGGACATTACCGAGCGCAGGCGTGCTGAGGAGGCCATGCGCCTCGAAAAAGCACGGTTCGAACAGCTCTTTGAAAACGCACCGGTAGGAATAATTCTCGCCGATAGCAACGAGCGTATTCTCCACGCGAATAGTACGTTCCAGAAAATGTTCGGCTACTCACTGTCTGAGCTCCGCGGACGGACGATCAACGACACAATTGTCCCTGCATCGCTCCGTGAAGAAGGCAACGAACTGTCTCATCGGGTGTTGTTGGGAGAGCCGCTGCAAGCCGAATCCACTCGCATTGCCAGGGACGGCAGGGAAGTCCATGTGGAAATCTACGGGGTTCCGATCCGCATTCAGGGGGTTCCTGTAGGGGTCTTCGGCATGTATGTGGATATCACCGAGCGCAAGCGCGCCGAAACGGAGCTGGCGCGCCTTGTCCAGGCAGTCCGCAGTGTGAACGAGTGCATTGTCATTACCGATATGGACGATCGCATTCTGTTCGTCAATAAGGCGTTCGAGAAAACCTATGGGTATGATCAACGAGAGCTGGTCGGCAAGCACGTACGAGTCTTGCGGCCTGCATCGTATGCGGACATCTCCATTACGTCACCAACGCTGGAGGGCGGCTGGCAGGGAGAGTTGATCAACAAGAGAAAGGATGGCTCGGAGTTTCCTATCTATCTTTCCACATCAGTCGTGCGAGATGAGGGCGGCAAGGCCGTCGCGCTTGTTGGTGTCTGCAGCGATATCACCGAACGGAAACGTGCCGAAGAGCAACGGGCGAAGCTCCTGCGCGACCTCGAGAATATCAACAAAGAGTTGAATGATTTCGCGTATATCGTTTCGCACGATCTGAAAGCTCCCTTGCGCGCCATCGGTACTCTGGTCAACTGGCTTTCCGAGGATTATGGCGACAAGCTGGGCGAGGATGGGAAGGAGCTTTTGCAGGTTCTCTTGGGTCGGACAAAAAGAATGCACGATCTGATTGAAGGGGTGTTACGCTACTCGCGCATCGGGCGGACGGTGGAAGAAGTTACCACGGTCGATCTTGACAGGCTTCTTCCCGAGATCGTGGATACGATTGCGCCGCCTGAACATGTGCGTGTGAAGATTCATCATCCTTTGCCGATGATAATGGGGGAGGCGACCAGGATTCAGCAGGTATTCCAAAACCTGATTTCCAACGCGATCAAGTTTATGAACAAGCCGAATGGTGTGGTGGAGGTGGGGTGTACGCGTGAAAATGGATACTGGAAGTTCAGCGTTGCGGACAACGGGCCGGGCATTGAGCAGAGGCATTTCCAGAAGATCTTTCAGATCTTTCAAACGCTTTCTTCCCGTGATGAGTACGAGAGTACCGGGATTGGACTGACGATTGTGAAAAAAATTGTCGAAACGTATGGCGGGCGTATTTGGGTTGAATCGGAAGTCGGCGTCGGTACGACATTCTACTTCACCCTGCCGGCGGAACAGCAGAACTGAAACGGAGAATCAATGGACATGAAATCACAGCAGGCAATTCTTCTCGTCGAAGACGATATCGTCGATGCGATGACGGTGAAGCGAGCCTTGAAGGATCTGAACGTCACGAACACTCTCATTGTTAAAGGCAACGGCGAGGAGGCTCTCGCCTACCTTCGCGAGGAGGCGCACGCCTTGCCGTGCATTATCCTGCTGGACCTCAACATGCCGCGGATGAACGGCATTGAGCTGTTACGCAGCCTCAAACAGGATCCACGGCTGCGGCGTATCCCCGCGGTTGTTCTCACCACGTCGAGGGACGAACAGGATCGTTTCGAGACCTTCAACCTTTCTGTTGCAGGCTACATGATCAAGCCCGTGGAGTATCCGCAATTCGTCGAGGTCGTTCGCAGCATCAACCTGTACTGGACACTCAGCGAGTTGCCTGAATAGGCAATCACAAGGGCGACCATGGATCCTATTCGCATACTGTTGATCGAAGACGACACGATAGACCAGCTCGCATTCAAGCGGCACCTTGAACGGGAGAAACTCGCCTACCAATACGAACTGGTCAGGTCGGTGGAACACGCCCTCGCTGCGCTCAAGACCAGGGAGTTCGACATCATCCTTTCCGATTACAATCTTGGAGACGGCACGGCGCTCGATGTGTGTGCGGCCGCGAAAGGGATTCCCCTCATTGTCATTACCGGTGCCGGCAACGAGGAGATTGCCGTCAAGGCGCTGAAATCCGGTGCATACGACTACATCATCAAGGATTCCGAACGGAACTATCTCAAGATTCTGCCGCTCACGGTAGAGAAAGCCGTACAAAGTTACCGGGCGGATCAGCAGATGAAAATGCTGCTGCACGCCGTCATGCACATCAACGACAGTGTGTATATTACCGACACGCAGGGCATCATCCGATTCGTCAACGAAGCGTTTTGTCGTACCTACGGATTTACTGCTGATGAGGTGATAGGCAAACCGGCTTCCGTGCTTGGCGAGGAACAGGAGAGTGGGGAATGCGTGCAATGGCGCAAGGACGGCTCGTGTTTCTACGTCTCACTTTCCCGGTCCGTTGTACGGGGCGGCAACGGAGATATGGCCGGTGTTGTTGCCGTTGCGCGTGATATCACGGAGAGGAAAGCTGCCGAGGAAGCTCTACGCGCAAGCGAAGAGAAGTACCGCCAATTCTTCGACGAGGATCTGGCCGGGGCGTTCATCGCCAGGCCCGATGGAAAACTCCTTGATTGCAATCCCTCGTTCGCCCGGATCTTCGGCTTCGCCTCCGTCGAAGATGCACTCCGCTACAACCTCATTGCACTCTATCCGAAGTCCCGCATGTTTGCCGAGGTGTGCGACCTTGTGCATCTGAACTCCAAGCTGGAACATCACGAGATCCAGCTCCGGCGGTTCGACGGCTCGCCAGTCTACGTCATCCAGAACGTGATCGGCAAATTCGATGCACAAGGGTCGCTGGTCGAGCTTAAGGGATACGTGTTCGATAACACGCGCCACAAGATGTTGGAAGAGCAACTACGCCAGGCGCAGAAAATGGAGAGTATCGGCACCCTGGCGGGCGGCATTGCGCATGATTTCAACAACATCCTCGCCATCATCATGGGACACGCCCAGATTTTGCTGCGAGGGGAACGTGAGTTGATCGAAAAGGCACGATGTGTTGAGACCATCAATCGGGCGGCATTGCGAGGGTCGAAGCTGGTGGAGCAGATTCTGACATTTGCGCGACGGAATGAAGTGGTGTTCGAACCCGTGAACCTGAATCACGTGATCGAAGACCTGCACAAAATGCTGATCGAAACATTTCCTCGGACAATCGACTTTGTGTTGAACCTCGATCCTGCTCTGCCCACGACGATCGCCGACCAGAGCCAGATGCATCAGGCCCTTCTCAATCTCTGTCTGAACGCGCGAGATGCCATGCCCAACGGCGGCACGCTGACCATTGAGAGCAAACTCGTGCGCGGGCAGTTCCTGCGCGAACGCTATCCGGAGGCGCATGAGCATCTCTATGTTTGTGTTCGTGTTGCGGATACCGGCACAGGCATGCCGCCTGAAATCCTGAACAGAATGTTCGAGCCGTTCTTTACGACGAAGGAGATTGGGAAGGGGACGGGCTTGGGACTTGCCGTTGTCTACGGCGTCACGAAAAGTCACAAGGGGTTTGTGGACGTGGAGAGCCAAGAAGGGGTGGGGACAAGCTTCACGTTGTATTTTCCAGTTCGACGAGAGGAGATCGCTGTGGAATCCGGCTTAGGACGTATGGTTCACGAGCGTGGCCAAACCAACGGAACCATTCTTGTCGTGGAAGATGAGGAGATGTTACTCTCATTGGTGCGGGACTTGCTGGCGGGCAAGGGCTTTATGGTGCTGACTGCCACCGATGGCCAGCAAGCGGTGGACACGTATGCACAGCATTGCGACACGATCAATCTGGTCCTTATCGACCTCGGGCTTCCGAAGGTGGACGGATGGGAGGCATTCCAACGCATGCGGGAGATCAATCCCAGTGTGAAAGTGATCTTTGCAAGCGGCTATATCGACCGGACGCTTCGCGAGAACCTGCTGAACGGTGGAGCGCTGGACCTCGTACAAAAACCGTACATGCCCCACGAGATCCTGAATCGAGTCTCCGAGGTACTCGCGGCAGAAGCCGATGCATTGTCCGACTGATGCTTCACGGTTACACCTGAAAGTGCGGAGCCGTTATGCACGTCAAGTATCCTCGTGCAGTGAAGGCATCGGCCACAGCACGTGCTTCTTCTTCATGCCGGAAGAACCCGTACATCGACGATCCGCTTCCCGACATCGACGCATAGACCGCCCCGCCCTGCAGCATCTCTTGTCTTATCGCCCGGAGCACCGGATACTTCGGAAAGACTGCCGACTCAAAATCGTTGGTTAACTCCCGGGAAAGCACTGCGGGCGTGCGAAACCCATCGCTGAGAATCTCCCGCAGGTCGCGTAACTCTCTGCGTGTAGCGACCTTGACTTTTCGATAGGCCCAGGCAGTGGAGATGTGGATTCGGGCATTACACAGCAGAATCCAGAACGGGATGTCGAGAGGAAAGAACTCCAGTTGCTCGCCCCGCCCTCTTCCCAATGCCGATCCCGAGCCGAGAAAGAACGGAACGTCGGCGCCGAGACGCACGGCAAACGTGTGCAATGTGGCAGCATCGATCGTGCGGTTCCAGAATGACGGCAACTTCAGGAGAACCGTTGCAGCATCGGAGCTTCCACCCCCGAGACCTGCACCTGTGGGAATTCTCTTCAGCAACCGGATGTGTACTCCCCCCTCGGGTGTAAGCGCCTCCTGCAGAAGTGTTGCGGCGCGATGGCAGAGGTTGGTCACGTCACCCGGTACATCACGCGAAGAGCTTTCGACGTGTATGGTTGGTGAGGGCAAGAACTCGATCTCATCATACAAATCGATGCGATGAAAAACCGTTTCGATGTTGTGGAAGCCGTCAGGACGGCGGGAAAGAACCCTGAGGCCAAGGTTGATTTTTGCGTACGCAGGGAACATCGTCTTCGGGACACCTGTCATATTCGGCACGCAAGAGTATAGCAAAATCTTTCGAGAGAGTACAGCCACGACGGACGACGCTTTTCATTTCAAGCGCCTTTTTCGTATCATATCACCGCTATTGTTCGTCCAACAACGGTCCGTACATCCCATGAGTCTCGAGCCTGCTGCATGCCAACCCTGAAGCTTCACCACAAGATTCTCCTCGCGTTGGTTCTTGGCGCCGTCTTCGGTGCTCTCTTTAACATCAGCAAATACAAACTGGAAATCGGTTCGCAGGTTGACAGGCATAAGACGCAGGCCGAGGTCGTGGAACGGTGGCGCTCGCTCGAGTTCGTTGATCGAGAAACGAACACTGTGCGGGCATCCTTTGGACCGGAGGACCAGTTGAAAATCCTTACGTTCTTCGGCAGGCTCTCGGCCGCGGAAAAGGAGAAGCTCCGTGTGCAGGTGATGCTGGAGATTGGCGAGCAGCGAAGCTTTGTGGACGTCACGACCATCGATAAAGTCAAGACGATTGCCGTTCACATCAAACCCATCGGCACGCTCTTCATCCGGCTGCTGATGTTCGTTGCGATCCCGCTCGTTCTCTCGTCGTTGTTGGTCGGCGCTGCCAGCCTCGGCGACATCCGCAAGGTGGGGCGGATTGGCGGGAAGACGTTGCTGTTCTATCTTGTCACGATTGTCTCGGCGATTACGCTGGGCTTGGTCCTGGTCAACGCCATGCAACCCGGCACGCGCCTCAGCCCTGATGCGCGTGAAAAGCTGATGGTGAATTACCAACAGAACATTGCCGAGAAGATTCAGCAAGAAACGTCGCTCGACCTCATCGACACGGTTATGCGCATCGTGCCGACGAACCCGATAGAAGCACTTGCACGGGCAGACATGCTCGCGATCATTTTCTTTGCGTTGATGGTGGGTGTGTCGCTGACGTTCGTTCCACACAACAAAAGTGCTCCCGTCATCTCCTTCTTCGACGGCTTGAGCGAGACGATGATCCGCATGGTGGAGATGATTTTAGTGATCGCACCCTATGGGGTGTTTGCACTCATCGCGGCGGTGGTGGGCGAATTCGGCTTCGATATTCTCCAAACTCTTGGCTGGTACGTCTTAACGCTGCTGCTGGCCTATACACTTCATCAGTTCATCACGCTCGGCATTCTGGTTCGAACGCTGGGCGGCATGAACCCGATGACGTTCTTCCGCGGCATCAAGGAGGTGATGCTGATTGCGTTCAGCTCCAGCTCCAGCGCTGCAACGCTGCCGGTCAACATGGAGGCCTGTGAGAAGAACCTGGGCGTCCCCAAACACATCACGAGTTTCGTTCTCCCGCTGGGCGCCACCATCAACATGGATGGCACCTCGATGTATCAGGCCGTTGCCACGGTGTTCATTGCCCAAGTGTACGGGATTGACTTGGATCTTGGCGCACAGCTCACGATTATTTTCACGGCCGTGCTGGCCTCCATCGGTACGGCGCCCGTGCCGGGCGTCGGCATCGTCATGCTCATCATCGTGCTGCGCTCGGTGCACGTGCCCGAAGAAGGCATCGCACTCATTCTCGGTGTGGATAGATTTCTTGATATGTGCAGGACGGTCTTGAATGTATCGGGCGATGCCGTTGTTGCCGTCATCATGGCAAAGCAAGAGAACGTGCTTGCGACCCCGAAGGCCTACGTAGGGTGAGGCCGCGCGCAAAGGGAACGTGCAATGAGCATCAACATAGGAAATATCGTGATCGGTGGTGGAAGGGGTGTAGTCCTGTTCGCCGGCCCATGTGTGGTGGAAAGTCGCGACCTTGTGCTGCGCACGGCGGAGGGAGTGAAGCAGATTGCCGAACGGCTCTCCACGCCCATCGTGTTCAAGTCATCGTACAAGAAGGCGAACCGGACAAGCAGCAAGTCGTTCGTCGGGATCGGGATGCATGAGGCGCTGAGGATCCTGGAGGAAGTGAAGAAGTCGTTCGCTCTCCCCATCCTTACCGACATCCATGCGGAAGGCGAGGCCTCGGTTGCCGCGGAAGTCGCAGATGTCCTCCAGATTCCGGCATTCCTCTGCCGCCAAACGGAGTTGCTGCACGCCGCCGGGCGAACAGGCCGCGTGGTAAACATCAAGAAAGGACAGTTCCTCGCACCTGAGGACATGAAACACGCGGCGGCGAAAGTCGAGGAAACCGGCAACACGCGCATTCTCCTTACGGAGCGGGGAACGACATTCGGCTATCATAATCTGATTGTGGATATGCGCTCGTTGAAGATCATGCGGGAACTTGGCTACCCGGTCGTGTTTGATGCAACCCACTCCGTGCAGTTGCCTGCCGCCGACACACACGCGGCCCAAACGGCGGGGCAGCCCGAGTTCATTGCGCCGCTGGCCCGCGCTGGTGCTGCTGTCGGTATCGACGGACTGTTCGTGGAAGTGCACCCCAATCCGCGCGAAGCGCTGAGCGACGCGGCGAGTCAACTGCGGCTGGAGTTGCTGGAGGATCTGTTGCGCCAGGTGATCCAGATCGATCGGCTCATCAAAGGATGGGAAGGCGCGTGAGTGACCGCTTCGATCCGGAGGAGATCGCTTCGTGGTGACCCGTCGAACGCTTCTTGCGAAAGCGCGACGCATCAAGCTCGTTTTGCTGGATGTGGATGGCGTGATGACAGACGGCGGCATCTATTACACAGCATCGGGTGTGGAGATGAAGCGTTTTCATGCACAAGACGGCTACGGCATCGCTCGCGGGCATGAACACGGCCTGACATTCGGCATCATCAGCGGGCGCAACACACCCATCGTGACGCGCCGGGCAAAAGACTTGAAGATCGAGGAAGTGCATCAAGGCAGCGATGACAAACTCGCGGTACTTGAGGATATCAAGAAACGCCAACGCCTCACCGTGAGTGAGTGTTGTTTTATGGGAGATGACCTGTTCGATCTACCGTTACTTTCCGTCGTCGGGCTATCGGCAGCGCCGGCCAACGCACGTGTTGAGGTGAGACGACGCGTCGATTACGTCTGTCGCGCACGAGGCGGTGAAGGCGCCGTTCGGGAACTGATCGATCTTCTCCTTGCTGCCCAAAAGGGACGATGAAGACAAGCAGTCGCGTGATTGAACGACAAAACGACATCTATCCTCGTCCGCTGCGAGAGAAAGAGCGGGATCTGTTGGAGTTTGTTCTTCCCGCGGAAAGCCCCGGCTACGCCGAATACCGGCGCCACATTGCGGGCATGGTGGTGCTTGCTGAAGGCCGCCGGGGGAAAGGGAATCTCGTGCTTGGGGAATGGGGAGATGATGCCGATACGAGTTCGCCTCTCGCGGCGGTGATTGCCTACGGAGCCGTCGAGACGACGCAGGATACCTACACGATTACCGTGCGCGAACGGGTCGACGATCAAGTGGATGTTGAGATCGTCTCATCGCACGGAGGAGAGATTCCGGATCACTTCGAGGAGAAACGGCGCTGGACCTACTCCACATGGAAACCAGGCATGCGTTCACCGGCGACGGATACGCCTGTGCGCGAGGTGAAGATCACCGCAACGCTTGTCCTCGCCGTCGCTCGGCACGATCGCCGTATCTGGCTGCATGATGCGGCAACAGGAATGAACCATCTCATTCCCATCACGACGTTTTACAATGAGCTGATGCGACGCAAAGGAATCCGCGATCCACGAGTTGCACTCAACGCAGACTTGTTCTTCACAGAGCTGGAGAAGTACACAGATGCTGAGGTACATGATGCGTTCGTGGCTTACAACAGAGTGAGAAAGAAAGTCGACCTTGTGCCTGAAGAACCTCCACCGGCACAACGTGGATGGAAGGCGCTCTTCAGGAAGGTGTTCAAGCGATGAGCGATGCACCGAAAACACCGGACGTCATTGAAGAGGGCAAACGCGTGGTGAGAATCGAAGCGCAGTCTGTTGCCGATCTGGAATCGCGCATCGGCGAAGACTTTGCGCGCGCTGTCGATCTGCTCCTAGCATGCAAGGGGAGGGTGATTGTGACCGGTGTCGGCAAGTCCGGCATCATTGCCCGCAAGATCGTCGCGACGATGAACTCCACCGGAACACCTGCCGTCTTCCTGCACCCATCGGATGCGGTGCACGGCGATCTCGGCATGGTCCGCAGCGGCGATGTGGTGATCTGCATCTCCAAGAGCGGTAACACGGAAGAACTCAGCAACCTCCTTCCGATGTTCAAGCGCTTGGGTGTACCGATTGTGTCCTTGCTCGGGAATATGCGATCGACGCTCGCCGGCGAGTCCACTGTTGTGCTGGACGCCTCGGTTGCGGAGGAGGCATGCCCTCATGATCTGGCGCCGACATCTTCGACAACGGCAACGCTGGTGCTGGGCGATGCGCTGGCAATCGCCTTACTCCAGAAGCGACAGTTCTCCAAGGAAGACTTCGCGCTCTTTCATCCGGGCGGCATGTTGGGCAAACGCTTGCTGCTGAAGGTCGATGAGCTGATGGTGAAAGGCGAGGCCATTCCCCGTGTGGGTGTCGATGTGTTTCTACGCGAGGCCATCATGGAGATCACGACGAAGCGGCTCGGCTGTACATGCGTCTTGCATGCCGACGGCACGCTCGCAGGTCTCATCACCGACGGCGACTTACGCCGCCTCCTGCAAAAGACCAGCGACATCTCCAAGATCAGGGCGCAGGACGTGATGACGCGAAAACCGAAAACCGTCCCCCAGGGAACGCTCGCCGTTGTTGCCCTTCAAGAAATGGAGTCATATAACATTACGCAAATCGTTGTCATGGACGAGAAGAACCTTCCCGTCGGCGTGGTGCACTTGCATGACCTGGTGAAGGCCGGACTGGGAGGCGATGAGGCGATAGGATGAGCAAGCAATCTCCGTTTGTTGTCTGCATCGCAGCGCTGGGTGTCGCGTTGATGGTGCTGGGGTGTGAGGAAAAAATCAAACCCTCCGTCGTCCACCTCCCGGATGCTGAACTACCCTCGCAGGAAAGCTGGAACAGTACGATCACCTTCTCCGACTCGGCACGGATCAAGGCCATCCTGTGGGCGGGGTACATCGCTCGCTATGCAGTGCAGCGCTACACGATTTTGCAGGACAGCGTTCGGGTCGATTTCTTCGATGCGGATCAGCGGCACACATCCGTGCTGACTGCACAGCGCGGCAAAGTCAACGACGCCACGCAGGATTTCGTTGCGTACGACAATGTTATTGTCACCTCCGATAGCGGAACGACGCTGCGCACCGACTCGCTCTTCTGGAACAACGCAACGCGAAAAGTGTATACCCAAGCGTTTGTGGACATCGTCTCGCCGACCGAACACATCATGGGACGCGGCCTGGAGAGCGACCAGAACCTGAAGAACTATAAGATCTTCCGCGTTACAGGCAGCGCGGTGACGAAAGAATGAAAGTATCACTCCCTGCCTTGTCTCCTGCTTTCAGAGGTCTCATGCTTCTGACGGTGTTGGTCGGGAAGGTGCTGGCACAAACCGGAAAGCTCATCGTCATCGAGAACGCGGACAGTCTCGTTGCCCGTACAATTGAAGGGGAACAAGCACGGGAATTAATCGGCAACGTGCGCTTCACGCAGGATCGCGTGCGTGTCAGTTGCAATCGGGCCATCCAATTTCTTCAGACCGGCAACGTGCAGCTGGAAGGGAATGTCGTGATTGTGGAAGACAGCCTGACGATGACATTCCCGCGCGGCATGTACTTTCGTGAGGCGCGAGTTGCTGCCGCGTACGATAGTGTTCGGCTGGACGACGGACACGTGGTGCTTACCGCTCGCTACGGCGAATACCATGTTGAGCCGCGTAAGGCGTTTTTTCACACACGGGTCGTGGCGCATGATAAGGAGTCGAGGCTGGAAGCCGATTCGCTCACGTATTTCCGCATCGAGCAGCTCACCATCGCGCACAGGAACGTGCAGATCGAGAGCTTTCCGGACCACCTCGTCATCCGGGGCGGTGAGTTTCAATCATACCGCAGAGAAGACTACAGCCGTATGACGCGCAACCCTGTGTTGGTCCAGTTTGATACTTCCTTCAATCCGTTCCGGATCGATACGCTGATTGTGCGCAGCAAGGTGATGGAAGCATTCCGCGGCGATACACTGAGGCGACTGGTTGCCAGCGATAGCGTCGAAATTATCCGTTCCGACCTCGCGTCGGTGGCGGGAATTGCACGGTTCTACACGGACGGAGACAGCATTCACTTGCGCCAATCGCCCATCGTGTGGTACGAACGGACGCAGGTGTGGGGCGATTCCATCAACGTTTTTCTCAAGAAGCGGAAGCTCGATATCGTGCACGTCATGGGAAACGCATTTGCAGCGTCGCAAAGCGATACGCTGCGGACCGATAAATTCGACCAGTTGACAGGCGAGGAGATGAAAATGTATTTTGGGGAGAATGGCATGGAGCGGATGGAGGTGAACACGCGGGCGATTTCTCTCTACCATCTCTATGAAGATACCGTGGCCAATGGGTTGAACAAAACCAGCGGAGATCGTATTGTGATGGAGTGGGCGGAAAAGAAATTGAGCACCATCAAGATCTTCGGCGGCGTCGAGGGGACGTATGTTCCCGAGAACCTGCTCGTGGGGAAGGAGATGGAGTATGCGCTGCCGGGATTCACATGGCATACCGACAGACCACGAAAACGCCCCTCGGACTTTGGACAGAGTGAAGTACGACAACCTCTCTCGACAGGAAGATGACACAGGAAGGAAACACACGCACGCCGGTAATGACCTTGCGTGCCGAAAATCTCGTCAAGGCATACAAGAAACGCATCGTCGTGAACAATGTGAGCATCGAAGTCAAACAGGGCGAGGTGGTTGGCTTGCTCGGTCCAAACGGCGCCGGCAAAACGACAACGTTCTACATGACTATCGGTATGATTCGGCCCGACGGCGGGCGTGTGTTTCTCGACGACACAGAGCTGACCCATCTGGCAATGTACAAGCGAGCCCGTATGGGCCTGGGATATTTACCGCAGGAGGCTTCGGTCTTCCGCAAGATGACGGTGGAAGAGAACATTCTCGCCGTGCTGGAAACGCAGGAGATGAGCAGCGCCGAGCGACGCATGCGGTGCGAGGAGCTGATGCACGATTTCAGCATCACCCACCTTGCGCGTAGCAAGGGGTACATGCTCTCCGGCGGAGAACGCCGACGGACGGAGATTGCGCGAGCGCTGGCCTCCGACCCGAAGTTTATTCTCCTTGATGAACCATTTGCGGGCATTGATCCGATCGCTGTCGAAGACATTATGCGCATTGTTGCCCATCTCAAGGAGCGCGGTATCGGCGTGCTCGTCACCGACCACAACGTGCACGAGACGCTTTCGATTACCGACCGTGCTTATTTGTTATTTGAGGGGAAGATTCTGATGGCAGGCACGGCGGAAATGCTGGCAAATGATCCCGAAGCACGCAAGCTCTATCTCGGCGAGAAGTTCAAGCTGGATCGCTATAGTTAAGATGGAAACGGCCTTGCTTCGCGCGTCTCATGTTCCTGTGTCGGTACACTTTGTCCACACCGGCGGAACTCTTCATGGAGGTCTGAACGTTCAACAAAGCGGTAGCTTACTTTCATCTAACAATCCATCAACCAACACACACAGGAGGATTCCCTATGAAACACCTTGCAGTAGCTATGCTCATGCTTGCTTCGGTGGCGCTCTTTGCCCAGGAGAAGAAAGCGGAAGCTCCGAAGTCGGAGACGAAGGCAAAGGGCACAACACTCCACGGCTACGTCGTCGATCAGATGTGCGCCAAAAACATGGCGAAGAAGTCCAACCCCATGGAGATGGCGGCGAAACATACGAAGGAGTGCGCGCTCGAAGAGGCGTGTGCGGCGAGCGGCTTCGGTCTTTTCTATGACAACGGTAAGTGGGTAAAGTTCGACGAGAAGGGCGACAAACTTGCCAAAACCATGATCGAGAACAGCAAGAAGGAAAAGGACATCATGGCGGATGTAACAGGTGAGATGAAAGAGGACATGTTCATTGTTGCTTCGCTCGTCGAATCAAAGATGACGACCGACGAGATGAAGAAGCCTGCGAAGAAGGAAGAGCACCACCAGCACGACCACAAGTAGGCGCAGTGCTGTTTACCAACACGTCCCATTGCTGCGAGGCGGTGGGACGTGTTGTTTGCCTCTTGCAGGTTATGAAGTCTTTCCGGACGCGCCCGATGAGGTCGCCTCAGTTTTCTTTTCCCCCTTCTTTGTTTCCTCGTTCTTTGTTTCGGATGTGCCAGTTTTCTTTGCTTCACTCTTTACATAATCGGTAAGGTAAAAGCCGCTTCCCTTGAAAATCAGTCCAGCTCCCGAACCAACAACACGGGCAAGGCTGTCCGTGCCGCAGTTGGGGCACTTCACCAAGGGTGGGTCGTTGATCGATTGTAGTTCTTCCAGTTCATGGTTGCAGTTTCTGCACACATATGCGTATGTGGGCATGATTCATCTCATCGATTGTTGAACGTAATCTTCACTCAAGGGTCTCAAGCCCTCGCGCAATTCTTTCCACACCTTTTTCGAGTTCAGTCATCGAGCATGCGTACGAAGCACGTAGGCACCTGTCATCGCCGAACGCGTCTCCAGGGACCACGGCAACCCGATGTTCTTCCAAGAGATATGCCGCCATCCCTGCTGAGCTGAGAATGCGTCGTCCGTTGTGGTGCTTCCCGTAATACTTACTGACATCGAAGAAAAAGTAGAAGGCGCCGCCGGGTAGCGGAACGGTCAAGTGTGGAATCCCGGAAAGCTTGCTGTGCGCAAAGTCGCGCCGCCGCTCGAACTCCTCGACCATCGTGCGGATGGCGCTCGTCGGTCCGGTCAGCGCTGCCAGGGTGGCTTTCTGTGCAATCGAGTTTGCACCGGAGGTAACCTGACTCTGGACCTTTGCCGAAGCTTGCATAACAGCCCGCGGGCCGCCTCCATAGCCAATTCTCCAGCCAGTCATCGAGTATGCTTTCGACACGCCGTTGACGGTGATGACCATGTCCCTGATGGCTTTGATCGCACCGATGCTGAATGGCGTGTTCCCGTCGTACATCACCTTCTCATAGATCTCATCGCTGATGACAAAGATGCCGGTTTGGCGAACCACCTCCCCAATCTCCTCCAACTCGCTGCGAGTAAAGGCAACGCCGGTCGGGTTAGAGGGTGTATTGAGGATGAGAGCTTTTGTCTTCGCATGGATCGCCTGCCGGAGTTTGCGGATGTTGGGCCGGAAACCCTCTTCGATGCGCGTGGGCACGATGACCGGCTTCGCATCCGCCATCTTGATCATCTCCGGATAGCTCACCCAGTACGGACTGAAGAGTACGACTTCATCGCCTTTGTTGCAGATGGCCTGCAGAACGTTGAAGATCGATTGCTTCGCGCCGGAGGAAACGACGATTTGATCGCGCTCGAAGTGCAGGTCGTTGTCGTGCGAAAACTTGTGGATGATGGCATCGATCAATTCAGGCGTGCCGTTGTTCGGCGTGTACTTGGTGAAGTTTGCTTCGATGGCTTTGATCGCCGCTTCCTTCACGTGACGCGGCGTCGGGAAATCCGGTTCTCCCGCCGTGAGATCAACGACATCAAGGCCCTCGGCCTTCATGCGGCGCGCCTTTGCTGCAAGCAACAGCGTCTGTGATTCCTCGATCGTGCGGAGCTTCGTCGAAAGGGTGGGCATAGCTTCTATCGTGCTTTGCTCGCTCTGGCCTTCTCCAGTAAGCGCCGCCGGACATTGTTGGGAACGAACGCCGACACGTCGCCTCCGAGGCGGGCTACCTCGCGCACGATGGATGAGTTCAGATAGGTGTAGCGCGCATGAGGCATGAGAAACACCGTGTCGATACCGGAATCGAGCTTGCGGTTGGTGAGAGCCATCTGGAATTCGTACTCGAAATCCGATACGGCGCGCAAACCTCGCACAAGGACAGTCGCGTGATGTTTGCGTGCATATTCTACCAAAAGCCCATCGAACACATCGACACGCACGCGCCTGTTTCCGCGAAAGATCTCCTGGATCATCTCCACGCGTTCTGTGTCCGTGAACATCGGCGTCTTTGCAGGGTTGCGAGCCACCAGCACGATCACTTTCGGGAACAGCTCGGTTGCCCGCTGGACGACATCAATGTGTCCGTTCGTGATCGGATCGAACGTACCGGGATAGACCGCAATCGGTTTCTTGGCCATGTGCACGCTATAGTTTCTGATGGTGCCGAAAGAACGTTACAACGGTGCGACCGAACTTCTTTACCGGACCGGTGGCGTACTCTGCTGTTGGAGAAAACTGCACCTGCCGTGCATGCTCAATCAGGAGGTATCCATGGGGCTTCAGTACGCCCGCCCGGAAGACAAGCTCCGGGATCGTTGCCGTATCCTCGAATGCATAGGGCGGATCGGCAAAAATCACATCGAACGATTCCCTGCATCCGCGGACAAACCAGAGGGCATCTTCCCGTAGCACATGTGCGCGGTCTGCGCACGCAAGCGCTTCAAGGTTCTTCTCGATATAGCCGACAGCCTCGCGGTCGCTTTCAACGAATGTTGCGCGTGCGGCGCCCCGACTCAGTGCTTCGATACCAAGGCTCCCACTGCCTGCGAACAGATCCAGTACCCGTGCTCCGTCAAGCTCGATTCTGTTGGTAAGTACATCGAAGATCACCTGCTTCACGCGGTCGGTGGCGGGACGAACCGAAAGATTCTTGACCGTCTTGAGGATTCGTCCTTTGTACATTCCGCTGATGACACGCATTGCACCAATAAAGTAGGTATTTCGGCTGGGATTTTCCACTGAGGCGAAGCGTCACTTCTGGCGCAATGCTACCCCGATGGCGGCAGCGTACCGGAACGCTCGTGCTGTCAGATCGTTGTTGAAGCGGAGTTTTGTGGCGACCGTAACCGTCCGAAAGGGATTCACCACCTCTACAGGCAGCGGCAACCCAGCCCGGATCTCTCCGATTAGCCCCTCATCCAACGATTTCCCGAACACCATCACGCACTCCAGGCGTCTATGCTGCATGGCGAGCTGTGCAAGTTCATGAACGATGTTCTCGTCCTGGGTAACGAGCTTGTAGCCATAGAACTGCACATCCCAGTTGTGGAGAAGGCTGATATCGAGTCGGTCAGCCTTTACCCCTGCCAGGGCAATCAGTTTTGTCTTGGTCTCCGGATAGCCGAGCCGTACTACCGTTTCGGCAGCGAAATGATCTCCGTCCATGGCGGTGAGTTGCAGCTTCAGCCGATTCATCGTGCGTTGGATCTTCTGCACAACGTCGCGTCGCACCGACACGGCAAGCGCTGTGTCGTACAGGCGCAAGTCCGATTTGGGGATAAGGTGATAATCCGAGATGAACGCGTTGTTGGGCGAGCCGGGGAAGTATTCATTCAGCTCCCACGCGAGATGTTCTTCAATTGCGCTCTCGCTTGTATCATCCACCGGAAAGGTGTTAACGAAGAGGCGGGTAGTGTCGAGGGCAACAGCAGCCTCGCGTACATCAGCGTGCTGCTGGAGGAGAAACGCCGATAGCCTCTCAACGAAATCGTCAACGCCAGGTGTATCGTCTCCAACCTGTTTGAACAGTTCGCTCTGCCACTCCATTGCTGCGTGAAGTGTCCAGCGGCCTCGCTCCAATTCAAGCAGCAGTGCCTGAGAGCTGTGCTCCGCAATGTGGAGTGCGAGTATGCTCTTACTCATTGATCAAACATGAAAGAGCCTCACCCTGTGCGCAACAAGGCGAGGCAAACATTACGCGTGGCAGTTCGTGCTCAATATGTGAAAAAATGCTTGTGCATGCAATACGACTGCTCGATGTTCTCCGCGGCCCAGCTGAGGCTTCCGGGAAAACGAATTTGTGCGCTCGTGTATTTTCTACAAATCGAGTTACCCATCCAAGCGCTCTCGCCCAAAGTCGCCTCCCGATGGTTCCGACGTCCCGTCCGTACACCGATCATCCACCTGTAACCCATGAAATTCTTTTCGGTTACTGCGTACGCCATTCGTCATACGTGGAACGGCATGCATGGCATACGCGGTGAGCAATATAGGCGAGATGATACATGAGCATGAGGAGAGGAATTCTGCAATGAAATCCATACTGTTTCTGAGTGTCGCACTGTGTCTGTTGCTTCCTGTAATGACAGCAGGACAGGTTTCGTACAATGACGTCGCCGTGATCGTTAATACCAACAGCAGCGCATCACAGACGATCGGGAACTACTTTCGGATGAGGCGAAACATCCCCCCTGCGAACATGATCTATGTTCAGGTGGATACGGTGGAAGAGATCGACAGCACGGGATTCAACCTGCTGCGGGCACAGGTGGAGAATCACTTGGTGACAAACAATCTGCAGAACAGCATCAACTATCTCGTCACCACCAAAGGCGTGCCGCTGAAGGTAAATCGTGGTTCGACGTATTCCACCAGTTCGCCATCGTCGTCTGTCGAAAGCGAGTTGATGTTGATTCTGGGGAATTACAGCTCCATTATCGGCGGTGCCGGTCCCCAGATGAATCCATATTTCAATCAAACCGCGAGTTTCTCGCGTACAGCATATGGCATCTATCTCGTCACAAGGCTCGATGCCTACACGGTGCAGCAGGTACTTGAATTGATCGACCGCAGCGGGCCCAACCTGCTTGTGGATCCGGCGGCGTCGTTCCTCTTCGATCAGGACCCGGCGTGGACCTCGCCGCTGAATACGTATATGACGCGTGCGCGCAACACGCTCGTGAACAAAGGCAGAGTCGTCACGCTCGATTCGACATCCGTCTATCAAACGAACAGACAGAACCTGGTAGGCTACATGAGTTGGGGAAGCAACGATCACTACCAACATCTCTATACCCAGCATGCAATTCCTTACAACACGTACGCACCCGGAGCAATAGCAGAGACGTATGTCTCGACGTCCGGACGTTCCTTCGAGAATCCCCCGCAGTACGGCCAGTCGTTGATTGTTGATTTGCTCGCCGAAGGGGTAAGCGGAGCGAAGGGATATGTGTATGAGCCTTTCTCGAACGCGATGGCACATGCGTACATCCTGTATGACCGGTATACCTCCGGCTACAATCTGGCGGAGAGCTACTTCATGGCCTCGCTGTTGGTGTCGTGGATGGATGTTGTGGTGGGCGATCCGAAAACCTCAATTACGTTTGCCCAGGGACCGCTGCCTGTGCAGTTGGTAAGCTTCACCGCAACCGTGCTTCCTCAAAGCAATGCAGTGGAATTCCGATGGCGAACACTCTCTGAGTTGAACAACTACGGTTTCTTCCTGCAGCGTGCCGATACCGCGAGTTCGGTGTTTGAAGATGTTCCCAATAGCTTCGTACCAGGACATGGGACGACGCTGGTGCCGCAGGATTATGCATGGACGTATGCGGGCGCACCTGCCGGAACATACTACTATCGCCTCCGCCAGGTGGACCTGGACGGAACGAGCCATTATAGCGATCGCATTGCGGTCACACGCGGAATTCCCACGGACGTCAAGGAGGGTCGGCTCCCGGCAACGTTTCGTCTGAAACAAAACTACCCCAATCCGTTCTCCGGTTCTGGCGGAAATCCGACCACCACCATCGCTTTCACGATGGATGAAGCAGGATTCGGCACGCTCAAGGTCTATGATGTGACCGGGAAAGAAGTTGCTTCACTGGCGAACGAAGAGCTGAGTGCGGGAACGCATCAGCGGACGTTTGATGCAAGCGGCCTTGCCAGCGGCGTGTACTACTACCGGCTGCAAATTGGAACGCGTGTGGAGTCCAGGCGGATGATCCTGGTGAGATAAGGGCATGCAAGGGCGGCACCGTGGCCGCCCTTTGATTAGGTCAGGGCTGCGTAATGACGTTTTAGCTTTTCCAGCGTCTCTGAAAATGTGTTCAGCTTCTCCTGTTCCTTTTCTACAACCTCCTTCGGCGCTTTGGCCACAAAGTTACTATTGGAGAGTTTGTTCTGAACACTCTTGAGGAGGCCCGAGATACGCTCGATTTCTTTTCGTAGCCGGGCCTTTTCTACTTCAATGTCGATGAGGCCCTCCAGAGGCACGAATACCTCCTCGCCCTGCACAACGGCAGTCGCAGAAAGCTTGGGGCGTGATTGGTCTGTGATGAATGAAAGGGAGGCTACCTTTGCCAGACGTCGGAGATAGCCATCGTACTTCCTGATGCTTTCGGCATCCCTGCCATCGCGCAGTTTCATCACTACGGAGATTTCCTTCGAAGGCGCTATGGACATCTCGCCGCGGATGGCGCGCACAGATTCGATAACGTTTTGCACGAACCCCATTTCCTCTTCGACCTGTCTGTTGATGAACCTCGTGTCAGGCTCCGGCATGGCCGCACGCATGATGGACTCCTTCGGGTTGCGCAGCCTGATGCTTTGCCATAGTTCCTCGGTAATAAACGGCATGATGGGGTGAAGCATCCGCAGTGCCGCATCGAACAGGTCGAGTGCGCGGGCGACGACGGCCTGTTTCACCTCAGCGGGTTCGTCGCCGTACAGACGCGACTTGATCATCTCGACGTACCAATCGCAGTAGTCATGCCAGAAGTAGTCGTAGATAACTTTGGTGACTTTGTTGATTTCGTAGCTTTCCATCGCGTTCTCCACGTCCATCAGCGCGGAATGGAAGCGGGAGAGAATCCAGCGGTCGGCGAGGTCGAGATGATCGGTATTGAACTCTGCGGTCTTCGGCGCCTCGCCAAGCTGGTCGCGATTGATGAGCAGGAACCGTCCGGCGTTCCAGATCTTGTTTGCGAAGTTGCGGCCGATCTCGTTCTTCTCTTTTGCGTAGATGATATCCTGGCCGAGCGGAGCAAGGTAGAGGATGGTAAAGCGTACGGCGTCGGCGCCGTACTCGGCAATGAGGTCGAGCGGCTCGGGAGAATTGCCGAGAGACTTGGACATCTTACGGCCCTTCGCGTCGCGCACGATGCTTGTGAAGTACACGTCGCGGAACGGAATATTCTTCGCCGGCTCATGCGTGCCGGTGAAGCTCGGAGCAAACCGAAGGCCCGCCATGATCATCCGGGCTACCCAGAAGAAAATAATCTCGGGTGCGGTAACCAGTGTGTCGGTAGGGTAGAAGTAGGCAAGATCCCGTGCCTTGCCCAACTTCTCGTGCTGCGGCCAATCGTGTACCGAGAAGGGCCACAGCCAGGAAGAAAACCACGTGTCCAGTACGTCGTCGTCCTGACGGAGTGGCTCATCGGGCCGTAATCCCAGTCGGGTGCGCGCTTCTTCCTCTGAGCGGGCGGCAGTAAAGCGCCCATCGGCCGCATAGTACACAGGAATGCGATGCCCCCACCAGAGCTGGCGGGAAATGCACCAGTCGCGGACGTTCGTCATCCAGTGCTCGTACACTTTCACCCATCGGTCGGGGTAGAACTTGATGGTGCCGTCCAACACAACTTTCAGCGCAGGCTCGGCCAGGGGCTTCATCCGCACGAACCATTGCTCGGAGAGGTATGGCTCGATAATCGTTTCGCAGCGGTAGCATCGCCCGACGGCGTTGGTGTGATCCTCCGTCTTGAGGAGCAAGCCTTGCGCCTCGAGATCCGCAAGAACAAGCTTGCGTGCCTCGTAGCGGTCAAGGCCACGGTACTTTGCTGGCACGTTCTCGTTCATGCGTGCGGAGATGTCCATGACAATGGGTTGCGGCAAGTTGTGCCGTTGCCCGACCCAGTAATCGTTGGGATCATGAGCGGGCGTAATCTTCAGCATCCCCGTTCCGAACTCTCTGTCCACATACTCATCGGCGATAATGGGAATCAGTTTGTTGGCGAGCGGCAGAGTGACCATCTTCCCGATTAGATGGGCATAGCGTGCATCCGTGGGGTTGACAGCGACAGCAACGTCGCCGAACATGGTTTCGGGCCGCGTCGTGGCGACGATCGCCGCGTCGGATGTTCCTGCGACAGGATATTTGATGTAGTAAAGTTTCCCCGCCTGGTCGGTGTAGTTTACCTCGTCGTCGCTGATGGCAGTGTGGTCCTTCGGGCACCAGTTCACGATGTAGTTTCCACGATAGATCAGCCCATCATCGAAGAGTTGGACGAAGACTTCCTTGACTGCCGTGGAAAGGCTTTCATCCATTGTGAAGCGTTCGCGCTCCCAATCGCACGAACAGCCGAGGGTGCGTAGCTGCTTGATGATCACGCCGCCGTACTGCTTTTTCCACTCCCACACTCGCTCGATGAACTTCTCACGTCCCAAATCGTGACGGGTTTTTCCTTCTATCTTCAGCGACTTCTCCACAACATTTTGTGTGGCAATGCCGGCGTGGTCGGTTCCGGGGATCCAGCACGCCTCAAACCCTTTCATCCGTTTGTAACGGATGAAAACGTCCTGCAGCGAGTTGTTCAGGATGTGTCCCATATGCAGCACGCCTGTAACGTTGGGCGGAGGGATCACGATCGTGTAAGGCTTTTTCTCAGGATTGACGCGCGCATGGAACAGCCCGTTGCGTTCCCAGTACTCGTACCACTTCTTCTCTACTTCTGTGGGAGCATAGACCTTTGCCAGGGCCGATGTGTTAGATTCGTTCAATGATTTCTCCGACAATACGATGTCGAGGTAGAAAGATATTCACTCAGGAAGATGACGCAGAACCTCATGACAACCAAACTCAATGTACGCCTTCAACGAGTGAGAATCAACGCGATGCTGCCAATGGTACAGGATGCGAGGCCGGAGGAAGGGAAGACGTTCAGGCGCCGCAGGGAAGACTGCGGCGCTGTGCTGTCAGGCGTGTTGACTGAAGTGTACGACCTTGTCGGGTGTTTGCGGCATGAGTGGCTGGATGGTTGACCGCCCGCTAATCTCTCGGGCAAGCTCCAGATACGCTTGTGCACCCGGCGAGTTGATGTCATACAACAGGGCCGGCTTGCCGTAGAAGCTTGCCTCGGAAAGTGCGGCGCTGCGGGGGATGACGGTTTCGAACACGTGCTTGCGGTACTTTGCCTGAAGTTCGCGTGTCGTGATGTCGGTAACCTTGGAGTTCGGTTCGTGCATTGTGACGAGGATGCCTTCGATCTGAATGAGTTTGTTGGCAACTTCCCGCACCCAATCGATATACTTGAAGAACTTATCTACTGCATCGAGGGCAAAGTGTCCGGACTTCACGGGAATGACGACCGCGTCGGAGGCGGTAAGAGCGTTGGTCGTGAGGCCGCGCAGAAAGGGAGGACAATCTACAATCACGAAGTCATACTCTTTGTCGACTGCACGAAGGGCGTTTTTCAGGATCAGGCGATTGTCGGCAAGCTTCATCAGGCGTTCTTCGCGCAACAGCGTGTGGACGTTGGCCGGCACAACGTGCAGGTTCGGGACCTCCGTTTTGTGCACGGTGTGATTGAGCCCAGCGATGAAATTGAACACTTCGAACACGCCCGCGCGCGTGTTTGCCTCCGTGAAACCCAGGCCCAGGCCTGCCGCTCCTGATGTATCAAGATCAATGAGAAGCGTTCGTTGGTCGCACAGCGCGAGACTTGCAGCAAGGTTGATGGCGGTTGTGGTCTTGCCGACGCCGCCTTTGGGGATTGCGATTGCGATGGTGTGTGCCATATGCAGACTCGTAACGGATAGTAAGGGGATTTATCGTACGCTGACCTGCAATGTACCGACAGACTCGAGTACAGCTTCGAGCCGGTCGCCCGAGACGACCTGTCCAACGCCCTCGGGCGTACCGGTAAAAATTAGATCACCTGGTTCAAGAGTAAAAATCGAAGAGATGTACGCGATGATCTCTTCGATCGAAAAAATCATTGCGCGTGTGTTTGCCTGTTGCCTGATGGCACCGTTCACCTTCAATGCAATGTCGAGCGCGTGTGGGTCAGGAACACGCTCAGGTTCAACAAAGGACGAAACGGGCGCGGACGTATCGAATCCTTTTGCGACGCTCCACGGCAGGCCCTTCTTCTTCGCCTCGGCCTGCACGTCGCGCAGCGTCATATCCAGCCCGACGGCATAGCCCTCGACGTAGCCGCGCGCGTGAGCGGCCGAAATGTTCTTTCCTTCTCGCCCAATCAGCACGACCATCTCCACTTCGTAGTGAAGCTCTTGTGAAAACGGGGGAAGAACAATCTCGCCGCCGTTGTGCAGGATTGCTGTTGGCGGCTTCAAGAAGATTACGGGCGCTTGGGGAGTTTCGGCGTGCATCTCTTTTGCGTGAGCAGCGTAGTTCCGTCCGACGCAAAAGATCTTTCCAACATGAACTTTCCTCTCTGAGTCCCGAAACTCAATCAGTGCCATCAAAGCGTAGTCGTAACAACTTGCGTAACCAATATAATGAGGGCAAGGGCATTTATCAAGAGAAATCTTTGCCGATTTTGTGTAGCTTCTTCACGCACTGCCCCATGGTAAAGTTCCTTTTCTTGTGAGGTGATAAGTTGGCTCATACGTATGTGAACTCCGGCGTCGATATCGAAAAGGGTGAACAGGTAGTAGATCATATCAAGAAGGCTGTACGCTCTACGTTCAGCCCTTCGGTGCTTCGGGGTGTCGGCCTCTTTGGTGCCTTCTATAAGGCCGATTTTCGGGGATACCGAAGCCCCGTGCTCGTCTCCAGCGTCGATGGCGTTGGTACCAAGCTCATGATTGCGCACATGTTGAACAAACATGACACCGTGGGTCAGGATCTGGTCAACCACTGTGTGAACGACATTCTCGTCTGCGGAGCGAAACCGCTGTACTTCATGGACTACTTTGCCTGTGGGAGGCTCGACCTTGCCGTGGCGCATCAGGTGATCGACGGCTTCGTGAAGGCGTGCCGGGAAAACCGGTGCTCGCTCATCGGTGGCGAAACTGCGGAGATGCCGGGATTCTATAAGCCCGGCGAATACGACCTAGCAGGCACCATTGTCGGCGTTGTGGAAAAGAAGGACATCATCGACGGCACGAAGATCCGCGCAGGGGACATCCTCATCGGCCTGCCTTCCAGTGGCCTGCATACGAACGGCTACTCGCTTGCTCGCGCAGTTCTGCTTGCGCGGTTTGCGCTGGACGAACACGTGGCCGAGCTGAACACAACACTTGGCGATGCTCTTCTCACAGTCCATCGATCGTACTTGCACATCATCACGCCGCTCCTGAAGAAGTTTCCGCTTCACGGATTGGCCCACGTCACCGGCGGTGGCATTGAGGGAAACACAATGCGTGTTGTTCCGCGCGGATTGCACCTGGCCATTGATTGGAGTGCGTGGGCGCGCCCTCCGATATTCTCTCTCATTCAATCTCTGGGGAACGTGTCGGAAGGTGATATGCGCCGCACGTTCAATCTGGGTATCGGCCTCGTGGTTATTGTTGGGAAGCGGTACGCCGACGATGTCCTGCGCTTCTTGAAGACGCGTAAACAGCAACCGGTTGTGATGGGCGAAGTGACGAAGCGATAGGAAGACCCTACTGCTGATTGTTCCTCTGAGCTTGTCGTTCCTCCAGCTTCTGAATGACCCGCTGGAAGAACTCCTTCCACAGTTGTGTGTCGCGGTTGTAGTATGCAACCGTTGCCTGGAACTGCTCGACAGTGGTCCCATGCCGTTCAAGAATCCGCACAGCAACCGGGTGTGCAACGGAGTCCACTGCAGCAGCTCGGATGTGCTGAGCGGAGTCCAGCAGTTCGATGTAGATCCTCTCGAACTGCTCTTCATCGAGGACCGCCCGCGGTTTGTTCCCGCCCGAACATCCCCATACGAGGCCGACCAAAAGGATGACGCACGTGCGCTTCATGAGTGTACTCACGCCAACAGAGTAGTGAAACTCTTCCTGTGAAGCAACGTCCGCTGGAAACGCTCTCCTGCGGATTTCTTGACTTTCAGCGTCAATGTGGGTATATTTTTCACCCAATCTGTTGGATTCTTCAGGTTTATTACTGACACAGATGAGACTCTAAAAGGACATATGCCCTCGACATCTGATTTTCGACCAGGATTGGTCATCAAATACAACAACGAGCCGTGGACGATCATCGAATTTCAGCATGTGAATCCGGGCAACTGGCGCGCGTTCGTACGCACGAAGCTTAAGAATCTCAAGAGCGGCAAAGTCATCGAGAACCGTTTTCGTGCGGGCGAGTCGATTGATATCTTGCGGATCGAGCGGAAGCAATTCCAGTACCTCTACCACGATGCCACCGGTTATGTGTTCATGGATCAAGAAACGTATGAGCAACTGACCGTGCAACAAGAGCAGATCGGTGATGGCGCCGCGTTTCTCAAAGACGGCATTGTTGTGGACATTCTGATGAATGGCGATGAAATCACCGGTATTGAACTGCCCATCACGGTCGAGCTGCAGGTCGTGGAGACCGTCCCTGGCGTGAAAGGCGATAGCGCCAACCCGGGCACAAAGCCTGCGAAGGTGGAAACGGGGGCAACAGTGAATGTTCCTCTCTTCATCAACGAAGGAGATATCATCAAGATCGACACGCGCACGGGAGAGTACATTGAGCGGGTGAAGAGTTAGGTGGTTCCATCTTCCCACCACGCAGTCACCATTCAGGAGTCCCCATGGATATTGAATACATTACCAAGCTCATTGAGCTTGTCTCCGAAAGTAAAGTCGATGAAATAGAGATTGAGGAAGATGGGAAAAAGATCCGCATTGCGAAAACACTTCAGCCACTTACCAATCCTCAGCAGACTGTTGTTCACGTTCCTGCGCATCCAGTTCCCCATCAAGTAATGCAGCCGGCTCCTCCGCCGACCGCTCCTGCACCAGAAGTCCCCAGGGCGGTTCCTCCGGAGACGGCGCCTGCGGCGGCGAAGTACCATGAAATCCGCTCGCCTATCGTTGGGACGTTCTACCGTGCTCCCGCGCCGGATGCGCCCCCCTTCGTCCAGGTCGGTTCCGTGGTGGAGAAAGGAACGGTGCTGTGCATCGTGGAAGCGATGAAACTGATGAACGAAATCGAGTCGGATGTTGCCGGGCGAATCGTCCAGATCATGGTCGAGAACGCTCAACCCGTCGAGTACGGACAGGTGCTCTTTCTGATCGAGCCACTCTAAGTTTGCCACTTTAACTGCGGAAGAGCACGTGTTCAAGAAGGTTCTCATTGCCAACCGAGGAGAAATTGCCCTCCGAATTATTCGTGTTTGTAAGCAGTTCGGCATCAAGACCGTCGCCGTGTATTCGGAAGCCGACCGCGATTCGCTTCACGTCCGTTTTGCTGATGAGGCGGTGTGCATCGGTCCTCCGCCCAGCAAAGAGAGCTACCTGAAAATTCCCCGCATCATTGCCGCCGCCGAAATCACGGGGGCAGAAGCCATCCACCCCGGGTATGGCTTCCTGGCTGAGAATGCTCGCTTCGCGGATATCTGCAAAACGTCCGGCATCAAGTTCATCGGCCCCGACGCCGAAATGATTGCGGCGATGGGGGACAAAGCGCTTGCGAAGGAAACGATGAAGAAGGCCGGCGTACCCGTTGTCCCGGGCAGCGATGGTGTTGTGGGAGATGTCGATGCCGCCAAACGCATTGCAAAGGAAATCGGTTTTCCGGTGATCATCAAGGCTGTGGCCGGTGGTGGCGGCCGCGGCATGCGCATCGTGCGCGAGGAAGAGGAACTGGAGAACGCGCTGAAAACTGCTCAGCACGAAGCAGAACAAGGCTTCAGTAATTCTGCGGTGTACATCGAGAAGTACGTCGAACAACCGCGCCACATTGAGATACAAGTCTTTGGCGATCAGCACGGCAACGTGATCCACTTTGGCGAGCGCGACTGCTCGGTGCAACGCAGACATCAGAAACTGATCGAGGAATCTCCATCGCCGTTTGTGGACGAAGAGCTTCGGACGAAAATGGGAGATGCCGCGGTCAAAGGCTGCAAGGCGGTTCACTACGAAGGAGCGGGGACAATCGAGTTTCTCGTCGACAAGGACAAGAACTTCTATTTCATGGAGATGAATACCCGCATTCAGGTGGAGCATCCCGTCACGGAAGAGGTAACCGGTCATGACCTGATCAAGCTGCAGCTTCGTGTGGCTGCAGGAGAAAAACTTCCGCGCAAAAAGGTGCGTCCCGAAGGTCATGCCATTGAATGCCGCATCAACGCAGAAGACCCCGAGAATGGCTTCCGGCCCAGTCCCGGGAAGATCACCGATTTCCACATGCCCGGTGGCTTCGGCGTGCGGGTTGATACACATTGCTACGCGGGGTATGTCGTTCCCCCGTACTATGACTCCCTGCTGGCAAAGCTGATCGTCTTTGCACAGACGCGGGAAGGGGCTATCCAGAAGATGGCTGGAGCCCTTGATGAGTTTACTATTCAAGGAATCAAAACGACCATCCCCTTCCATCGGCAGGTGATGCGCGACGAGCGCTTCAAGAGCGGCGCATTCGACACAAGTTTTCTTGAGACGTTCCAGTTCGTTCCGACAGACTAAATCTCCGGGCGCTCGGAGGGTGTTCCATGCGCTGTTGACGCAGCGTCCGTCATCACCCCAAAGACTACCATGCAATCGAGAAAGGACAAGCAACGATGACCTTCCCTGAAAACCTCAAGTACACGAAAGATCACGAGTGGATCAAAGTCGATGGCGATACCGGCACGGTCGGCATTACGGATTACGCCCAGGGAGAGCTTGGTGATGTTGTATTCGTCGTTCTCCCCGCCGTCGGCAAGACGCTGAAGGCGCACGAAACGTTTGGGACGATTGAGGCGGTGAAAGCCGTCTCGGACCTCTACTCACCTGTTTCGGGCTCGGTGGTAGAAATCAATTCGGCGCTGGAGAAAAATCCCGAGCTGGTCAACAAAGACCCATATAATGCCGGATGGATGATCAAAGTGAAACTCTCGGATCCAGCCGAACTTGGCAGCTTGCTTGATGCTGCTGCGTACAAGGCTTTGGTGGGACAGTAGTCGCACGTTCTTCATAAAAGGGGAGATGCTCCATGGGAACCTCACGGATGGGCAGTACCAGCGTGGTGCTTGTAGGTCTCTGTGTTTTGATGAGCTCGGGAGCGATGGCACAGGAATATGATTGGTCGGTGGTGCTGTCCACCGGGGAGGCGTTCCAGCGGGTAGCGCTTACGCGACTCACACAAGACTCCCTCATTGTCACCGCTCGGACAAGTCTCTCGGAATGGTTGCAGTTGGATTCGCTTGTTGAGCTTCGTCGCGAACATCGCTCGGCGATTCTTCCCGCTGTGCTTGTCGGGGCAGCAGGTGGTGGGGCCGTGGGCTACGCGCTGAGACCAACGGCGGTAAATCAGAGCGAAGCCGATATCTACAGCATTGCCTTCGGCATTGTCATTGGGGGCGCAGCGGGGTTTGTTGTTGGATCGAACCTCCAGTCGGATGAAGTCTTCGACATGCGGCACCTCGATCGCGAAGGGAAAATGCGACTGCTAAGAGACAAAGTGGCTGCGACCCATCAAAACAGGCTCAACTGAGTCCTGTCGTTGACGTTCCTCCGAAAATGCTTTGTCGACAGGTTGCTCCACCTTTTGTTGAGGTTGTATTTCTGCGCGTGCAGGAAGAAGAGTGTGTTGATCGTTTCGGCAATCTCGCCTTCCCCTTTGAGACGCGCGCCGAAGCGTGCGTCCGAAAGCTCGCCGTGCCGTGTCTCGCGGATACGGTTCAGCACCTTGCCCGCGCGCTGCGGCAACTCGCGCTGTAACCAGTCGATGAACAGGTCCTTCACGGCCCCCGGCAGACGCAACAGGATGTAGCCTGCGCTTTGCGCGCCATGCTCGGCAGCAGCCCTGAGAATTGCAGGAAGTTGTTCGTCCGTGAGGCCGGGAATGACGGGCGCAACGTTCACGCCGACCGGAATGCCGCTCTTTGCCAGTGTCTCCATCGTTGCCAATCGCTTCTCGGGAGTTGATGTACGCGGCTCCATCTTCCGGATCAGCTCTGGATCGAGACTTGTAATCGAAATCATGATGTGAATCAGATCGTACTTCGCCATTTCTTGGAACATGTCGAGATCGCGTAGGACAAGGGCATTCTTCGTTATGAGTCCGACGGGGTTGCGGTACCGGAGGAAGACTTCGAGGCACTGGCGCGTCAGTTCGAGCTTCCGCTCGGCGGGCTGGTAACAATCGGTGTTGCCCGAGAAGGCGACCATCTGCGGCTCCCAGTTCTTCTTGCGTAGGGTCTCGTCCAACAGCTTCGCGGCATCCATCTTCACCATGATCTTCGATTCGAAATCCAATCCTGCGGAAAAACCAAGATACTCATGCGACGGCCGCGCGTAGCAGTAGATGCATCCATGCTCGCATCCGCGGTAGGGGTTGATGCTGTACCGGAACGGGAGGTCGGGCGAGTCATTCCTTGCCAGGATCGTTCTGGAGGAGTCGAGATAGAACCTTGTCTTGATTGGCGGTGCATCGTCCTCGTACGTCACCTCGATATCCAACGGTTCACGATGTGTTTGCTCGAACCGATTGGGCGTGTTGTACGCTGCCCCTCGTCCCTTCTGTGATCCGCTGTCCCTCATGGCCTTGCCTCTCTATCTCACCATTCAGTCGCGCTACCGGCTGGCGCCATAGAAGCTTCCCCTTCCCATCGGGTACACGCCGAGCAGGCGATACATCTTCGTCAACTCGCGCAAGTGATCGAGTGCTTCGGCTACCCGCTTCTCCTGTGGGCTTCCTTCGAGGTCAAGATAGAACATGTACTCAAACGGCGATGCGGGGTCGGGACGAGACTCGATCTTCAGCAAATCGATATTGCGAACATAGAAGACACCGAGCGAGCGGAAGAGTATCCCAGTTTGGTTGGTCGCCGGCATGAAGACAATGCTTGTTTTGGTGCGGATGCCCTTCTGCGGCTTCCGTGGCCTGCGGGCGAGGATGAGAAAGCGCGTGAAGTTCCGTTCGCTGTTCTCGATGTTGCGTCGAAGGATCTTCAGCCCATAAAGCCGGGCAGCGTATGCGCTGGCAATCGCTGCTGTTGTGCAGTCGTGCTTTGCAGCGATGGTCTGGGCAGCTCCTGCCGTATCGAAGAACGGCTCCGGCCGAAGACGCGGATACCGCGCGAGGAACCGACTGCACTGGCTGAACGCAAGAGGATGCGAACGGACACGCACGATCTTCGGCCACGAAGAAGTCGGGTGGCACATCAACGCATGCTCGATGCGCAGATGAATCTCGCCCACAATATGGAGCGAGTGCGCCAGCATAAGGTCATAGTTCTGATGGATACTTCCTGCCAGTGAGTTTTCGATGGGGATGATGGCGCGGTCGGCATGCCGCTGTTCCACGGCGGTGAAGAGCTGTTCGAATCGTTCGAAAGGGATAGTCGTGTGCCCATCGCCGAAGAACTTCTTCGCGGCGACCTCGCTGTATGCCCCATGCACGCCCTGGAATGCGATCTTCATACGGATAGAAACAGAAGTGATGTCCGAACATCGAAGGGCCACCACAATAGTAGGCTATTCTGTGAACTTGTGCAAGAGGCGGGATGCGATGAAGATTGCCGCTCTCTTTCCACTTGATTATATTGAGATCGAGAATCACGAAGGAGGTATTGCATGAAGTGCAGCAACTGTGAATTCGAGCTGACTGCAACTGCCAAGTTTTGTCCCAACTGCGGAGCAAGCGCACAGCAAGTCGTTGTGCCGGAGGGACCTCCACGGAAAGGGTATTCGGTGACCAAGCGCGTTGCCTTCGTTCTCTTTCCGGTTGTGCTGATTGTCGGGACGTTCATCTTCATCCAATATCTCAATCCCTCTGTCCATTCGGTCATCCAGCAGCAGCCGGTGGTTGCTGCACCCGCGGACTACGGCTCCGATCCGGTCGTCATGACGCCGGTCGACTTCCGTGAGGATGGTGGAGATCTCGTCTTTTCGTTAGAGGACCTGAAGCGGCACCGACTGGTTCGGTTTGAGTATCGAGGGGGGCAGACGCCGCGCAGTGTTATGGCGTACCTCGCGCCGACCGGCCAGGTCGTGACCGCGATCAGCTTCAGCGAGCATTGCGGTTCGTCCGAGTTCACCATCAAGGACAATAACATCTTCTGCGCGCGCTGCCCTTCCCATTGGGACATGATGACGATGGAAGCGTATGCGTGTTGTGCCAAGTACTATCCTGATCCCATCCCCAGTCGTGTGAGCGGAAATGAAGTAAGAGTGCCGAAGCTTTTTGTCGAACGCTGGGCAGGACGGTTGTAGAGCGCCATCTGCAGCAAGACACGCTGAATTCAAGCCCCGTCGTGCACATCGCGATATGCCGCGATGTGTAGTCCTCCTTCCCACACCGTGTGATTCCGATGACGAGGTGAGCGTCTTGCCTTCGCTCGTCTTCGTCGGCAGGACTTGAATCGCAAAAAGTGTGTTCTACCGGTGATTCAAGTCATTATAGGAGCTTCTTCAATTTACCATATTGACGCAGTGAATCTGCTTCACTACTTTCCCCTGTATCTCTTGATTACAACACATCGCTGAACATCTCAGCCATAAGGCTGATAAGCCTCTGGCTCAATTCACTAACATAGGAGGGACTCACAATGAGAAGTAACGATGCCAAAGGCATGGCTTCGTCATTAGTGCACGCCTGCCTCTTGGTTACGGTCAGTGTCTTGTGGGCGTCACAGCTATCCGCGGCGGCTGAGTGGAGAGTTCTGCTCGGCGATCCTGCTGCAAACTACTTTGCAGTGCGGTTTGCGACGCATGAAACGGGTTGGATTGTTGGCAGCGGAGGCGCCATCAGTAAAACTACCGACGCTGGCGCAACGTGGCAACAGCAGGTGAGCGGCACGACCGCAAATCTCATCCACCTCTGGTTTGTGAATTCATCCACCGGCTGGGTTGTGGGCAACGGGGGTGTCATTCTCAAGACCACCAACGGTGGAACGACGTGGACTTCGCAAACGAGCGGCACAACCGCAAATCTCAACTGCGTCTACTTCCGTGACACGCAAAACGGTTGGGCGGGTGGAGCGAACGGCACGTTCCTCAAGACGACAAACGGCGGAGCGATATGGGCGCTGCAATCGGTTCCGACCACCGCAGCAATTACCGGAGGCTGGAGCCCGGCTCCGGGTGCATTGTTCATGACGTGCAGCGATGGGACAATGCTGAAGTCCATGAACGGAGGGGCAAGCTGGCAGATGCAGTGGCTCAATGATCCGTATCCGATGAACGCCGTGCACTTCGTCAGTCCCTCCATTGGATGGGCGGTGGGTGCCAACGGCCGAATCAAGAAAACAACCTCGGGGGGTGACGTCTGGATTATTCAGGACGGCGGAACAACGCAGAATCTCTACGCAGTCTATTTTGTGAATGGGGATACCGGATGGATTGCCGGTGCCGGGGGCCTTGTGAAATGGACAACGAACGGCGGGACGACATGGGAATCGCAAAACCCGTTTACGACGGAAACGCTGCGCGGCCTTTGGTTCCTAAGCGGCCAGCATGGATACGCCGTGGGCATGAACAGTACGGTCCGCGAGTACGGATTCAATCCCTTGCCTGTACAACTTGTGTCGTTTACTGCGACGGTCGTGAACGGAAACTCGGTGCGGCTCGACTGGCGGACCATCAGTGAGGTGAACAACTATGGTTTCGAGGTGCAGCGTGCAATGAATGCACCCACCGGATTTGTCACGCTGCCGGGAAGCTTTGTGCCCGGCCACGGCACTACGAACGAGCCGCAAGTGTACACCTACACCGATGAGAATGTTCCTTACGGCCGCCTCTACTATCGCCTGAAGCAAATTGATCTCGACGGCTCATTCCATTTCTCGCAGTCGATTTCAGTGGATGTGGTGACGGGCGTTGGCGAAAATGCAACTCCGTCAGCATTCGTGTTGAAGCAGAACTATCCCAATCCCTTCTCCGCCGGAGGTGGATCCGCCTATGGCGGCAATCCAACAACGACGATCGAGTTCAGCATCTCCGCCCGAGGCCGATCCGCTTTCGGCGGAGCCAAAGCTGAAATGATCTCGTTAAAAGTGTACAACGCTTTGGGCGAAGAGGTGGCAACGCTGGTCAACGAACCGCTCAGTGAAGGAACCTACCGTCGAGTATTCAACGCTTCGGGACTGGCGAGTGGAGTATACATATACAAACTCACGGCCGGGTCGTTTGTGCAAACAAGGAAGCTCGTCCTGACGAAATAGTATCAGGTGCGGGCTGTATTCTCTCAAGCGGGCAGTGCATAAGTCCCGAAGGGATGCCCTTCGGCATGCTGCCCGCTTTGCGTTTGATTACGTCCTGAATTTTCTCTACACTTCATCGGAGTTCGTTCGTCCTTTGAGATTGTGGAGAACATCATGAGACCGATTCTTCCGCCCGCCGCGTTGGTGCTTTTGGCATCACACGCGTTTTCCTCACCGCCTGTTGTTGTCGCTGTCTCACCCACTCCACAGTCAACAAGCTCCGAGCGTAACGCACACATACTGATTACCTTCGATGTTCCGATCGATCCTGCCACAGTGAATTCTTCCACCATCTCCATCTTCGGCAAATGGTCGGGTGTGATGCACGGGACATTTCAGATGGAGAGCAACGACACGCGCATCCGCTTTATACCGACTCGGCTTCCCTCGGCAGGTGATTGGATGACGGTTGCACTTTCGAGAGGAATCCGAAGTCAGACGGGAGATAGCCTTGCAAGAGGCTATGCGTGGAATTATTGGGTGAAGACACAGCCGGGGTATCTCAACCTCGTTGAGGTTGGGCGCGTTGCCGTTCGGCGGCAAGGAGAGGGGCACATTCAGACATACGGCGCACACGGTGCTGACTTGAACAACGACGGGTTCTCCGATTTCTTCGTCCCGAACGAAATCTCGAACGACTGTCGCGTGTTCCTCAACAACGGTGCGGGTTTTTACTCAACGTTCACGGTGCATCCCATTCCGAATGGTTCGCGGCCCAGCACCAATGAAAGCGCCGACTTCAATGCTGATGGCAACATGGACATTGCCGTCGGCAACTCAACGGGCGACAGTGTTACGGTGTTTCTCGGCAACGGCAGCGGGGGGTTTCTCTCCATCCGGAACTATCGCGCAGCGGGAGGCATTCGTGGGCTTAGCGTTGCAGACCTTGACGGTGACGGCGACCCGGACATTGTAACTGCCAACCGTTCCGGCAACAACGTTGCCATCCTCTTGAACAACGGCGGTGGAACGTTCGGCCCGCCTACCCTTATGGAAGCCAACGGCAACGCCGAAACGGCATGCGCTATGGCCGATGCCAACGGCGACGGCGTGCTCGACCTGTTCGTTGGTGCCTATGCATCCAGCGAGATCATCCTGCTGCTGGGGAACGGGACAGGCGGGTTCACCTACTCGACGAAAGTTGCAGCAGGCGGGAATGGCCCCTGGATGATTGCCGTGGGTGATATGAACGGCGACAGCAAGGCGGACGTCGTCTCGGCAAACTCCGGCTCGGCGAATTGTGCTGTGATGTTCGGGAACGGAGCCGGCGGACTCTCGCCGGCGGTTCTATACCCTACAGGGGCATTCCCTCTCGCTATTGATGTTGGAGATATTGACGGCGATGGTGACCTCGATCTCGTCACGAGCAACTACTCGGGCCGCAGCTGGAGCGTGTACGAGAACAACGGAACCGGAACGCTCATCAATCGCAGGACGCTGCCGTCGTCGCGCGCCGGCTCGTGCGCCACGCTGCACGACCGCGACAACGATGGCGATATGGACATGACCGGCATTGATGAAGAAGACGATTTGATTGTTCTCTTTGAGAATCGTCCGCCGACATCCGTTTCGGCGAGTACGGTTCCTACGCAGTTTGCATTGCACCCGAACATACCCAATCCCTTCTCCGCCTCTGGCGGAAACCCCACAACATCCATTCGCTACGACGCTGCTCAGACGGCAGACATAGTCATTACGATATCCGACCTTGGCGGGCGTCATGTGCGGACGCTGATGCACGGCAGTCGTGCAGCCGGTTCGTACATCGTGCAGTGGGATGGAACAGGCGATGATGGTCGCGCGGTCGCCAGCGGAGTGTACCTGTGCAGGCTTCTTGCAAATGTCGGTGCGGGAGAATCCTTCGCAGCAGTGCGGAAGCTTGTGTTGATGCGATGAGTTGCCGCGTGCGTTGTTGCCTGGCTTGTTTCCTTCATTCCCTTCTTTGGTAAATCTTTCCTATCTGTAGGAAAATCCATCAGCTTGCGGGATGATGACCTCTTCTTCCGCAAAAAAAATCTAACATTTGAGCCAATCTTTTCCCGCAAGGGTGGCATGTAACATGATTTTTCTCAACGTAGAAAACATCAACATGCCGGGGAAGCCCCGTGCGTCTTACAAAGACCATTGCCTTCCGACTTTTTCTCATCATTGCTTCTGTTCAGACGCTTGTGTTAGGTGTGCTGGCACTCGCTACGGTGGACGTCCAGCAGAAGCATCTGATGGAGAATGTCGAGTTGAGCGCTCAACGTGTCAGCGACGTCATTGCGCGCTCCACACGCCACAGCATGTTGCTGAACAGAAAGGAAGAGGTACAACACATTGTCGCTGCGGTGGGAGACGAGCCGGGGATGGAAGGCATCCGCGTTTACAACAAGGTGGGCGAAGTTGTGTTTGCAACTGTTCCGTCCGACATCCATTCGCGAGTTGATATGAATGCCGAGGCGTGTGTCAGTTGTCATGCCGGCGACGAACTCGCACACGCGCACCCGCCACAGGGGAAACTTTCGCGCATCTTCACGAAGCCCAACGGCCAGCGCATCCTCGGCCTGATCACCCCCATCCGCAACGAGCGGCAATGTTCCGATGCCGGTTGTCATGCTCATCCTCCGGAGAAAACGATCCTCGGCGTTCTTGACGTAAAGATGTCGCTTGCGCAGATCGATCAGCAAATGAATGCGGCAAAGAAGCAGTTGCTGTTGCTCTCCGTGGCGGCTGCGTTCGTGGTCGCGGCGACCTCCGGCGTATTCATCTGGCTCGTGATTCGACGTCCCGTCCAGAAGTTGGTCGTGGGCATGCAGATGATCTCGTCCGGCATTCTCGAGCACCGACTCGATGCATCGTCGGACGATGAGTTCGGGTTGCTGGCGAAAACGTTCAACACAATGTCCAGCGACCTCGAGCAGGCGCGCAAGGAACTGACGGCCTGGTCGAACACGCTGGAGCAAAAGGTTCAGGAGAAGACCGCCGAACTGGAGAAGGCACATCGTCATATCCTGCGGGTTGAAAAGATGGCGTCCTTGGGTAATCTTGCCTCAAGCGTTGCGCACGAGTTGAACAATCCGTTGGAGGGAATCCTCACGTTCGCCCGACTTCTCATCAAACGACTGAACAAATCGTCCTTGCGGCCCGAAGAAATCAAGACCTACAGCGATGAGTTGCAGCTTGTTGCCGATGAGGCTCAACGATGCGGCAGCATTGTCAAGAACCTGTTGGTGTTTGCGCGGCAGGGGAGTGTGTCGCTTCAGACCGTTTCCCTTTCCTCGATCGTTGATCGGTGCGTGCTGTTGATGTCGCATCATGCGCACATGCGCGATGTGGAGTTGATCGGCAAGAGCATTGGCGACGACACTGCGGAGTGCGACCCGAACCAGATCCAACAGGCCGTCCTTGCCCTCCTCGGCAACGCCGTGGAGGCGGTCGCAAGCAAGGCCGATCGGTCGGAGGCCGGGAAAGTGGAAGTTGCCGTCGAGCATTCTCCCGAGCCGGACAAGATTTGCATTCGGGTGACCGACAACGGGATTGGCATCAGCGACGAGGTAAAGGCGCATATCTTCGAGCCATTCTTCACAACGCAATCCGAAGGAAAGGGGGTCGGCCTGGGTCTCTCGATCGTGTACGGGATTGTCCAACGGCATCATGGTCACATCGAAGTCGAGTCGCAGGTGGGGAAAGGGGCGACGTTTACTCTGACACTGCCCCGCAAACAACCCGGAAAACCGAAGATGCAACCCGCAACGGAGAGTGCTGCAGGGCGGTTGTAACAACACTCACTGAAGCTTTGCAAAGGATACGACAATGGACAAGCACGACGTTGGTATCTTGATCGTGGATGACGAATTGATTGTTCGGGAATCGCTCACCAAGTGGTTCCGCGAAGATGGCTTCCGCGCCGACGCCGCTGAGGGCGCTCCTGAGGCCTTGCGAAAACTCCAGAATGGATGCTGGGACATCATGCTGGTGGATATCAAAATGCCGGGGATGGACGGCATTGAGCTTCTCCAGCGCGTGAAGGAGTTGAACAAGGATATCATCGTCATCATTATCACTGCCTTTGCCAGTGTCGATACGGCAGTGAAGGCGCTGAAGCAAGGTGCGTACGACTATATTACCAAGCCGATTGATCCGGACTATCTGGATCACCTCATTGCCAAAGCCTTGAAGGAACGCACGCTGATTCGCGAAAATCTGAAGCTCAAGGCCGTCGTCAGCGAGATGGCAGGGCAGGACGAAATCATCGGCGAGTCCGAAGAGATGAAGAAGGTCATGGAGATGGTGAAGACGGTGGCGCCGACCGACACGACAGTGATGATTCGCGGCGAAAGCGGCACCGGCAAAGAACTGATCGCACGCGCCATCCACAACCTCAGCCCGAGAAAATACTTCCCCATCGTTACGGTCAACTGCGGCGCGATGACGGAAACGCTGTTGGAGAGTGAGTTGTTCGGTCATGAAAAGGGAGCCTTCACCGGAGCACAGTACCGGCGTAAAGGAAAGGTGGAACTTGCCGATGGCGGCACGTTGTTCCTCGACGAAATCGGCAACATCAGTCCCAAAACACAAATGGACCTCCTGCGTGTCATCGAGACGAAGCAGTTCATGCGGGTGGGAGGAAGCGAAGTGATTCGCTCGGACTTCCGCGTGATTTGTGCGACGAACGTGAATCTCGAGCAGGCGGTGAAGGCGGGGACCTTTCGCGAAGATTTGTACTATCGATTGCACGTGTTTGTGATTCCGTTGCCACCGCTGCGTGCCCGAAGCGGCGACATCGCGAAACTGGCGCATTACTTTCTCGAAAAATACTCGAAGGCGATGGGCAAGCCGGTACACGGCTTCAGTCCTGAAGCCATGCACGCGCTGAAGGCGTATCATTGGCCGGGTAACGTGCGCGAGCTGGAGAACGCCATCGAGCGAGCAATGGTAGTCACCACGTCGTCTGTCATCGAGAAGCATCACCTCCCCGTTCAACCGACGTCACAGATGCAGTTCCCCGGCAAGAGGTTAGAGGACGTCGAGCGCAGGCATATCGAAAGCATCCTGCAGGAAGTGGGGTGGAACATTAGTCGCGCAGCCGCCATTCTCGACATCGACAGGGTGACGCTCTACCACAAAATTGAGAAGTATGGACTCAAACGGAACCGATGAAGGCGATCCAGCTTCTTCCCATTGGGAACGCTGAGAGCGGCATCGTACGTGAACTGATCCATCCCCTTCAGAAGACGTTCCGCGCCGATATTGTGCTCGTGAAGGAGAACGTACCGTTGCAGCGTTTCTACGACCCGGATCGAGGTCAGTACAATTCGACCTCGATTCTGCAGTATCTTCACGAGAGGTTTGTCGCTCGTCAGTCTCACGGCGAAATTCCCCACACCACCTACCTCGCGATCACCTCCTCCGATTTGTTCATTCCGATATTGACGTATGTCTTTGGCGAGGCCGAACTCAACGGACGTGTTGCGGTGGCCTCGTACTACCGTCTGCAAAACGAACTGTATGGTCTTCCTCCGAATCGTCCCCTGTTGATCCGCCGGCTTATCAAGGAATCCATCCATGAATTGGGCCACACCTATGGGCTTGTCCACTGCTTGTCGCAGGCATGTGTGATGCATACATCGACCTATGTGGAGGACATTGATTTGAAGGATGAGGAGTTTTGTGTGGAATGCGAGCGGTTGATTCGTCGCTAAGCGGCAATCCTCTGTGACCGCAAATGGCGGACGGACATCCAGGAATTGAGAGCGTCCCTGTTTTGCATTTGAGATCAAGATTGAACAGATTGAACCGTAAGCAGTGCACCGTCTTATACATTCTTCCTGACCATGCTCAACGCTGACCGTGCTCTCTCGATCGTTCTCAAAGCAGTAAAGCCACTCGAGGCCGAGCAAGTGAAGCTTCGAGACGCTCTTGGACGCACGCTCGCTGAGGACATCGTTGCAGCTGAAAACCTTCCGCCCTTTGACAACAGTTCGATGGATGGATTTGCTGTTGCGGCTGCAGATCTCGCTCATGCCTCAGCGCGCACGCCCGTAACGCTGACCGTTATAGGCGAGGCAAGCGCCGGAAACGTCTTCCGCGCGAGACTTCGTCCGGGCGAAGCGGTACGCATTATGACCGGCGGAAAAATACCTGCCGGGGCAGACAGCGTGGTGCCGATTGAGCTTGTGCGGACACCGGATGAACAGCGTGTCCGTTTCGAGAATCCTGTGAAGCCGGGCGCAAACATCCGACGCGCCGGCGACGATATCCGGAAGAACACGTGCGCGCTGAGGAAAGGTGCTGTGTTGACGCCTGCGCGCGTGGGCATACTTGCCGCGCTCGGCTATGCGGAAGTGCGCATGACCCGACAACCGAAGGTGAACATCCTCGCCACGGGCGACGAGTTGGTGGCGGTACACAAAAAGCCGCGGGAAGGGCAGATTCGCAACAGCAGCTCGTACGTCCTGCAAGGGTACGTTCGGCAAGCAGGAGGTAAGCCGGTGCTTCTGGGAATCGTGGGTGATAAGAAGAAGCGGCTGCGTAAGGTGGTGGAAGCGGGACTCAACGCCGACATCCTGCTGGTGACAGGTGGCGTTTCGGTCGGTAAATACGATCTGGTGGGAGATATCCTGCAGAAGCTTGGCGTACAAATCAAGTTCTGGCGTGTCAACATCAAGCCTGGAAAGCCTCTCCTCTTCGGGACGTTCAAGGAGACTCTCGTCTTCGGCTTGCCCGGCAACCCTGTTTCCACGGGCGTCACGTTTCTTCAGTTCGTCCGGCCTGCGCTCGGAGCAATGCTCGGACAGCCCAGCCACGAACGGCGGCGTCTTATCGCCATCCTCGATGAGCCTCTCGCCAAGCGGGATGGCAAACGACACTTTGTTCGTGGAATTGCTACCGTGACCAACGGCGTTCTGCATGTGACGACAACGGGTTCGCAAAGCTCAGGCATGGTCAGCTCGCTGGCAAAAGCCAACTGCCTCATCATCCTGCCGGAAGACGTTCGAAACGTCAGGAAAGGAAGCAAGGTGGAGGTGGAGTTCATCGAATAGCTGGATGAACGAAACGATGGATTCGTGGAGTGCTGCCACCTCCTTGATCAGTTCCATTGAGCGTCAAGCGTTGTTGGCAGGAACGCCCTCTCGTCGTTCGCCCTCGTGCATCCTCAGGTTTGCAGTCGCGATTCTGGAAAGCTTTGCCATCACGTCCGCCGTTTCGGGTTGCACGCCGTCCACTGCGGACATGGATTCCTGGACAATCTTCTGCGTCTGGTATGCCTTGATGTCGTTGATGGTAGCATGAACGCGCTGCAAGGCTCCATCGATCCGATCCAGCCATCCGATGGTTTCTGCATCTCCCTCATGTCTGCGATGCAGGCTCTGCGAACTCACCGAGATGATTGCAAGCGGATTGTTGATGTTGTCCTGCAAGAGCGAAGTGATTTCGTCGAGGACCTGGAGCTTCGTTCGCTGCCTGTCAAATTCGAGCTGAACTTTCTGTCGGTACTCTTCCTGCTCACGTGTTTGCTTTCGGTACTTCTGTAACTGGATGACCACGACTGCGATCACCCACAACAGAATCATGGAATCGAATTGCAGGATGAAGTCGAAGAATCCCGTCATCGATTCGCGACTGCGTAAGTAATTGAACGAGCTAAGAAGGAAGTACAGGTAGATGACGACGCCGGAGACGATGATGGAGTACTTATCCACAAAGATCAGGACCTTCGTCCATGCACGTGAAAGGTATGCTTCGTAGGCTCCCCCCTTTGTGAACCGCGCCAACCACTCGGTGTGCATTGCTGACCTCATGTCATATGGAAGGATTGAAGGTTGGAAAAATATAACAACGTATGAGCGAAGAAACAATCTGACGTGGAGAGCGAGGCTCTCTGCGAGTCAACACCCGGGACAGGTGTTGCCTGGTTCGCCTCGGTGAGCGAAACCGGAGCGCGAAACTCCGTTTCGCTTTCGTGGCTTTGAAAACCCCACCAGAGCAACTCGCGCATCATGAGATACGGCCTACCGCATCACTTCGCCGGAGGCTGGACGTTCCAGTCGTTCGGCAACCGGTAGATGATGCGACGATCGGGAAGAGAGACGACAAGTGAATCATCAGCGGGCATTTCGATAAGGGCACGCTCCAGGATGCTTGCGTCCATGAGCGTATCGGGGTACAGCGTCACGTACGTGGTGTCGCCGCGAAGGCGGAAGCTGGTGGTGATTGTTGCCGCTTCCGGCGGTGCCTTTCTCTGCGATGCAGGGAGAGAGGCGAGGAGTTCTTGCCGGAGATGGAAGAGCCGGGGACGCGGCACTGAAATCCGTTGCGAATCGTAAGCGCGTTGCACAGCGTCCTTCCGTTCAGCTTTGTAAAGCTGAGCAGGCGCCTCCTCTCCCGCAGGAGCATTGAGCATGTCGGCCGCGGAATCGACAATCTGTCCTTCAAGCCATATTTCCGCTGGCGCGATCGCCGAAAGCGTCATCCGCTGTGAAGGCAACGCCTCTGCTTGCGCCATCGGTGCCTGGGCGTCACCTTCCGAAGAGCGCTCGTCACGTGGTGCTACTCGTTTCGGCCCGTCGGCAAGCCCTTTGTTTGGTTTGGTGCGTCGAGCGTTGTGTGGTAGGCCCTCTTGCTTTTCCTCGCCGATGGGTGTGGATTGTTCCTGCACACCGGGCTGGATGTGCTCCAGGGGGTGCGTTCTCGCGGGTTCTTCGCGGCTTGTTATTTTGGGTCTCTGGGTGTCGCTCTCAACGTTTGGTGTCGTGACGATTTCGAACCACCGATTGTAGAGCACGACACTGATAACGATGAGAACGACCGCTGCGGCGCTCAGAAGGTGAGCCCAGGGTACCCGCCGTTGTTCGACGGCGGAGAGTTTCTGCGCCAGTGCAGCCTTGAATCGTTCACGCCCGCTGCGACGTATGCCCGCAAGAAGAAGCTGCTCAGCGCGGACGGCTTGCTTACATACCTCGCAGATGCGGAGATGATCCTCCAGCTCGTTCCGCTCGTCCGGATCAAGCCGGTTCAGCACAAAGCGTTCGATCAGGTCGCTGTCTTCGGTCCAATGTCGTTCTTCGGCATCCATCACGGTCGTTCCTTCAGAAGCTTTTGCAATGCCTTCTTGCATTGATACTTCTTGGACTTTGCCGTCTCAGCATTGGCAAAGTGGAGTGCGGCAGCGATCTCTTCCATCGACCGATCTTCCCAATAAAACATGATCAGGAGGCTTCGGCAAGGGTCGCCGAGTAACCCCAATGCCTCGTGCACGCGTCGGGCTTCCTCGCTTTCGATCATGATGTCCAGTGCCGTTGCGTTCTCGATGTATCCTGTATCCTGTTCGATATCCGCCGGTGCCTCCCGTCTGCTGCGCGCAAGTCTTCGACGCCACATGTTCTTCACGGTGGCATAGATGAATGTGCTTAAGCGAGACCGATACTCGAATCTGTTACTGCGAACCCTCTCCCACAAAACAATCAACGCTTCCTGCAGCAGGTCCTCGGCATCGTCTTCCGTTCCGTTGTTTTTCAGCACGTAGGCTCGGATAGGTTTCCGATTTGCTTCATACAACATGACCAGTCCTTCATCGTCACCCCGGCGCAGCAGATCGAGAATTTTGGCGTCGGTGTTGAGCAACAGGAGAGACGCTGCCATTTACTTTTCAACTGTTAATGTCATAAACTGACGGAAGGTGAACAACTCAAGATAGTAATTCCTCATGTGAGAGGGAAATGCGAGGAGAGAGGTTCGGCATCGAAGGGTGGAGATTGGAGGTTCAGGGTTGAGGGTTCAGGGTTCAAGGTTCTCCCAAGAATTTTCCGAAGGATTGCCTTCGACACTTCGGACAGGATTCATGAAGGCGGGATTTTGTCATCAACCATTCAAAGGAGACATCATGCATAGAGTACTTGCCATTGCGATGATCGTTGTCGTTGCACCAAACGTACCGGCGCAGCCCAAACCCTCGGGCGAGCGTACGGCAGTTGATCTTACCATTTACAATCAAAACCTTTCGTTGATTCGTGAAGAGCGAACCTTCACGCTGCCACGCGGCATCAGCAAGGTCACTGTCCCCGACATTGCCTCCACCATCGATGGGACATCCGTGCACTTCGTCAGTCTCACGGATGCAACCGCCGTTAAGGTTCTCGAACAGAACTATCAGTTCGATCTCGTCAGTCAGGCAAAGCTGATGGAAAAATACATCGGCAAGCAGATCGAGTTCATCCGGCTTGATGAGGCGACGAAAAAGGAGTACACGGTGACAGGGAAACTGCTTGCTACCGGTTTCCCCACAAGCCTGGGGCCTGTAGCCTACAGCGGTGGGATGATAGCCGAGATCAACGGCAAGATCGAGATCAATCCTTCCGGACGCGTTGTGTTGCCGAGCCTGCCCGAAGGACTTATTCTCCGACCACAACTGGAGTGGCTCATCTCCAACACGAAAGAAGGCGTGCATAAGACGGAACTGAGTTATCTTGCCGGACAACTCTCGTGGTCGTGCACCTACGTTGCCGTTCTGGATAAGAGCGATGCGAAGCTTGATCTCACCGGTTGGGTAACGCTGACCAATAACTCGGGCACGACATTCAAGAGCGCCGGGCTGAAGTTAGTAGCAGGCGACGTGAACATTGTGCGTCAGCGGTTCGAGCATGATATGATGATGAAATCCGTCACGGCTGCGGAGGGGGCGCAACCACAGTTTACGCAAACGGAGTTGTTCGAGTACAAGCTCTACTCTCTCCAGCGCAAGACCGACCTTGCCAACAACGAGACGAAACAGATCGAGCTGACATCGAGCCAGAATGTAGCTGCGAAAAAAGTCTTCATCTATGATGGACTTGCCGACACCTGGCGCTACTGGGCGAACAACTACTCCTACCGTTCGCAGGGAAGCTTCGGCCAGCAATCCAATCCGAAGGTCGGGGTGTTCGTGACGTTCAAGAACGATGAACAATCGGGGCTTGGCATCGCTTTGCCGAAAGGAAAGGTGCGTGTGTATAAGCGTGACGCCGACGGGAAAGAGCAATTCATCGGCGAGGACGAGATCGATCACACACCGAAAGACGAAGAACTGAAACTCTATCTCGGCAACGCCTTCGATATCGTAGGCGAGCGTGTGCAAAAGGATTTCAAAACTATCTCCAGTGGAAGAGTTGTCGAAGAGACGATCGAGATCAAAGTCCGCAACCACAAGAACGAAGCCGTCGAGGTGATGGTCTATGAGCACCCATGGCGATGGAGCCAGTGGGAAATTGTAAAGACGAACGCGGAGTGGGAGAAGGTGGATCAATCGACAATCAAATTCCCGGTCAAGGTTGGGAAAGATGGGGAAAAGGTGGTGAGCTACACGATCAGATATAGTTGGTGATTTCGGTGTAGCGCCGAA
>CAZIKE010000007.1:6907-56314 GCA_964539775.1 uncultured Chitinophagales bacterium | reverse complement strand
GATGCTGGTGGATTGATCGCGTACACGAGGAAGAGACTGTTGGAACGCGCAGCGTAGAACGGTGCCCCGGGGCGTTTCTCCTTGCATTTCATCCTTCAGTTCAATACCATGTTGCGTGACGATACCACGCTCGCGCATGAACGGAAGACCGCTGCTTGTTCTTATCCTGGGTGCTTCGTTTCTCCTCTGTATCGGTTGTGACAAGGGGCTGAATCCTGATCCTTCCGGATTCAGTGGCACCATTCGTCTTATCAACTGGCCCCCGCCCGACAGCGTGTGGGAGCTGCGCCTCGTTGCTTTCAAGAATCCTCCCACCGATAGCTCCAATCTTCTTGTTGAGTGGGCGCGAGGAAACGTGCTGGTGCACCCTCCGATCGGGACGCCCGCGTTCAAGAAAACTGACAGCACCGGCCGATTTGTAGATTCGATCAAATACACCGTGCTCATTCAAGGGATTGACGTGGATGAGCCGGTTCAGTACAGCTACATAGCACTTGCGTGGAGGTACAGCCCCAACATCTTGACCGACTGGCGCCCTGCCGGGCTGTATGCGGTGCAACCCTACTCGTTTGTTCCGAAGCCCCTCGTCCTCAGCAAGCATCAGTTCATTTCGAATGTTGATCTCTACTGCGACTTTCGGAATCCACCACCGCGACCATGGCGATGAGACACCTCTTGCATTTGCTACTGCTTCATCTAATCACGGCGCGTCTGGTGGCGGGGAATGGGTCCATTGCAGGTCGTGTGACAGCAGCAGGGGAAGACCGGGGCGAGGGGCTTGTGGGTGTTGCGGTGATGGTGCAGGGCACGGTGCGCGGCACAACAACCGATGTGCAGGGACGTTATCAGTTGAGGAACCTCGCACCGGGCCGGTACACCATTGTGTTTTCTCTTATCGGATACGAACGTGAAACACGGACGAATATCCTTGTGGAGGAGGACGCGGAGACGATCGTGAATGTAGAATTGGTTTCCGCACCGATTCCCCAGGAGCAGATCATCGTTACTGCAAGCAAGCGCCCGCAGTCGCTGGAGGATGTTCCGGTCTCGATCGCCGTCTTGGACAAAGAGGATATCGGGTTTCGGAATTCTCCAACTGTTGAAGATGCGCTGCGTTACGTCCCCGGTGTGAACATAACGGGGCGGCAAGTGAACATCCGCGGCTCCAGCGGCTACGCCATCGGCGTGGGAAGCAGGGTGATGATGCAGTTGGATGGCATCCCCTTCATCACCGGCGATACAGGCGAGTTGATCTTCGAGTCCATTCCCGTGGGACAAATCGATCGCATCGAGGTTGTCAAAGGTGCAAGCTCGGCACTCTACGGCACAAGCGCGCTGGGCGGCGTCATCAACGTCATCACGAAACCGATCCCCGACATCCCTGAAACGCACATTCGCACCTATGCCGGATTGTACAACAAGCCTTCGTTCGAGAAGTGGAAGTGGACGGATCGCAACCTCTACTTCACCGGTCTGGCGCTGAGTCACGCGTTGAAGGCCGGCGATTTGGGGATCGTGTTTGCCCTCTCCCGCCAAACCGATGACGGCTACAGGAAGAACGACCATCGCAAGAGACACAACCTGTACGTGAAGACAGAGGAACGCTTTTCGTCTGAAAATTCACTGACGCTCAACGTGGGTCTGCTGAACGAGTACGGTGGCAAGTTCAACTACTGGCAGAATTTAGATTCTGCATTGCTTCCCTTCCGCCTGCAACGCGACGACGAGATCAAATCCACACGCTACTACGTCAGCAGCATCTATCGGGACGTGATTGCGGAAAACGTTGCATTCAGTGCGAAAGGAATTTGGAACTACAACAACTTCATTTCGACCACGTGGCACGATTCAGGTGCCGGGCGGTGGAAGGACGTACGCGGTTCGGTAGCAAACGGCTTTCGCCTCGAAGTAGGCGCGACGTGGTTCGTGAACGAGCGCCATACCGTCACCGCTGGCGCCGAGGGCCAACTCGATCTTGTCACGTCCGACCTCTTCAGCGATAAGAAAGCATACGGCGGCGCGCTCTATGGTCAGGACGAATGGAAGATCGACGATCAGTTCACATTCACCTTCGGTGTCCGGCTCGACCTCCAGTCTCTCTATCTCACACAATCATCGCCGCAGGTCAACCCGAAGCTTGCGCTCACCTACACGCCGTTCGACGGGACGACATTTCGTACGTCGTTCGGGCGGGGGTTTCGAGTGCCTTCGGTGGCCGAGGCGTGGGTGTCGGTTGATCTCGGCCTGGGGTTCTTTGTCCCGAGTCCAACCCTCAAGCCGGAGCGGAGCTATTCGTATGAACTTGGTGTCTCACACCAGCTCGGAGAGATCGGCAGCCTCGATGTTGCTGCCTTCTCATCGTGGTACAACGACCTTGTGGAGCCGAGGGCGTATTCGAACGAAACGCGGGATACACTGTTCGTGCAGTGGCAGAACGTGACCCGCGCCCGTGTTCAGGGCTTTGAAACATCGCTGCGCATGGGCTTCTTCGACGGAGCTCTCCAATACAACCTCGGATACACCTATGTCTATCCGGAGGATCAGAGTCCTCCCGATACGCTTGCGCCTCGTAAGAACAATATCCTTCCTTATCGCCCCCGCCACGTGCTCTACTCCAATGTCTTGGGGCACATCGGACTGTTGCGTGTTGGTATAGATTTCCGTTACATTAGTCGTGTGGATCGGGTGTACGATCTGTTCGCGATCATCCAGGATGCCGACGAGCGGGTAGCAATTGTCGTGACGGACTTCCGGTTGGGTGCTGATTTCTCGCCCCTTGGTGTGCCGGTGACGGCGACCTTGAGCATCAACAATGCTTTTCGGTACAACTATCTCGAGTTGACGGCGAATGTCAGTCCACCGCGAACATTCGTTCTTGCGTTGGAGGCAAAACTGTAGCGCAGTGCCACAGGGGGAAGTGGCGTTCAGGAATAACAATACGAGGTAAGGAGGCAAGATGAAAACACGTTTCCGGGATTTGCTTTTCGTGTGTGTGTCTGTGGTTCCGCTTGCAGGAGCAGTCGGTCAGATTACGATCACTGCGGCTGATGTAACGACGCAATTCGCCGTGGGCAACACACTTACGTACAGGTTCGACGAGGTGACATCGGTGGTCAACCTTGGCTCGCCGGGTTCTTCGTCCTGGAATTTCAGCATGTTGCGGTCTGATTCGCTTCAGGCGCTGACGAGCGTGGCTCTCTCCACCGTCCCGTCGAACATCCGCAACCAGTTTCCTGGGGCCACCTACGCGATGCGAACATCGTTGGTGTTCCAGGGAATTCAGGGTACGGCGTATCAATTTTTTACTCTCAGCACGGACCTTCTGAACCCGGGTTTTGGAGCGAGAGATAATTCCGGCCTGATCGTTCTCACTTCCAAGAATGTGCCCGTCGAGCTTTTTTACAAACTCCCTTCCACCCTCGGGACCTCATGGAACACGGCATTCACGACCACGCTTGCACTGAATGGAGGCACAATAAGTACGACAACGCACAATGCAACATACGTTGTGGATGCGTACGGGCCGATGACGTTTCCCGGCGGGGCAATTCACGAAGCCCTTCGTATCCGAAAGACCGATTTCATAAACAACAGCCCGGTTCGTAGCTTCATTTTTTTGGCACGGAACGGCGCCTCAGTCGTCATAACAGCGTGCGACACGACGGTGATCGGCGGGACGATTAGCCACTGTGGCGGAAACATCCAGTGGAGCACGCCGGTCAATACCGATGTTGCCCGAACAAACGATCTGCCGACCAACTTTGCGCTTGAGCAAAATTATCCTAACCCCTTCTCCGCGACAGGCGCATCCGCCGCCGGCGGAAACCCGTCAACCACTATACGATTCTCGCTGCCGCAATCTGCAGTCGTTTCGTTGAAGGTTTTCAACGTGCTTGGCCAGCAGGTTGCCGAGCTGGCTGCTGGTGCGTATGGCGCAGGCACGTATGCTGTTGATTGGAACGCCAAGGGATTGGCAAGTGGCGTGTACTACTACCGGCTTGTGGCGGGGAAATTCTCTGAGACGAAGACCATGGTGCTCGTCCGCTAAGGCGAGCACGCTGTTCCTCGGTTGAGTGGGTAAAGCGATAGCTGCCTCGTGCGTTGGTTGCGTTTGAAGAGTGGGAATTCATCCGGGGAAGGTGTATGTTGTTGCGGGTCTGTGCAGTTGACCTCATCGTTGAAGAGGAGCCGACGATCGCGCCGCTGCGGAATCACTACGGTCCTCTCTTGATGTCCGGTGTCCCATTGCCGGCTCCTTCAACCCCAAGGGAGAGTGCAGGTCATTGAGCGAAAGCATTTCCTCAAAAACACGGGCATGTCACGAGTTACAAATCCACTTCTCTCACGGTTGCATAACCTGTACTGGGAGCTTCGTCTGGGAATCTCAACGCACGGGATTGTCGACACAGGATTTCCGGATGCATATCATTATGCAACCATGCGCTATGTAACCATCAACCGCATTCTGGATTATCTTTCCTTACAGCCGACCGATGTGTTTGTCGATGTCGGATCGGGCAAAGGGAGAGTGCTGTGTCTGGCTGCGCGATATGCTGTTCGGGAGGTGATCGGAATTGAGGTTGTGCCCGAGTTGTGCCGTGTGGCGGAAAAGAACAGCCGTCGCATGCGCGGACGCAAGTCTCCGATAGTGATCCACAACTCGCGTGCTCAGGATTTTGATTATTCGAAGGGGACGGTCTTTACCTTCTTCAATCCATTTGGTGCGGAAACCCTTTCCATCGTCCTCGATCGCATCCATGCGGGACTCGAACAATCTCCCCGTCCCATCCGTCTTGCCTACGCAAATCCCAAGCATGAGGCCATCCTCTCGCAACGGCCCTGGCTCGACCGCTATGAAATGTGGCTGAAGGAAGAGTTAGGGATGGAGCACTCCGTTACATTCTACCGATCGAACAACAGTCTATGATGCGTTGGCTGCTGGCGGTTCTGCTGATCGTTGTCGGACCTGCGCGCCGAGACGACACGGCAGGCCAGGCCACGAGCAAGGAGAGCGACCTCGTCGAGGTGGCGACGCTCGATTCAACCATCAAGCTGGACATCCGCTATGCGACATCCAACAATTTCATGCAGCGTCCGATGTACACGCAGGCACGTGCGTTTCTGCAACGGCCGGCTGCAGAGGCATTAGTACGTGCACATACACGATTGAAAAAGCACGGCTTCGGTATCCTCTTGTTCGACGCGTACAGACCCTGGGACGTTACAAAAAGATTCTGGGATGAGACACCTCCCGCGCAGCGGAAGTTCGTTGCCAATCCGAAAGAAGGCTCCAAGCACAATCGGGGGTGTGCAGTGGATGTGTCGCTGTACGATCTTCGGACCGGGATAGAGGTGACGATGCCCAGTGCCTACGATGAGTTTACTCCACGGGCAGCTGCCCGCTACAAGGGGGGGACGGTGCAACAACGGCGGAGGCGCGACCTCTTGCGCTGGGCAATGGAAGCCGAAGGATTCACGGTTCACCCCGCCGAATGGTGGCACTTCGATTTTCGGTCGTGGCCCGACTATCCGGTCCTGAATATCCCCTTCGACAGCCTTAAGTAGAATAACGTACGAAGAATGCTGCTGCTGCCGGCGCCTGTGCACGGCGTCATAGCTGTCTGCACGTTCGTTGACATTCAAGAGTGCAATAGATATATTTTTTCACGCTTTGGACATCAATCGGGCTTTTCTTTCTTAGAGAATCGTTTCCCCCATGGCCGAATACGACGACGCGCAGGAGCGACGACGGAAGAGTGGCGAGTTGCTGAAGCTGGCGGACAAGCTCTACAAGGTTGCCGACTACGAAGGCGCGCGTGAACTGGTCGAGAAAGCCATGGCTGTCGATCCTCACAACCCGTATGCGCTTGCTTACCGCGAGCGTGTCGACTTCGCGCTCCAACGCCGTGGCACATCGCCTGCTACCACACCGGAGACCGTTTCGGAGGAGGCGCGACGCCCGTCCGAACCAACCATCCCCTTTCCGCAGCAGGTTCACACCGATAGCGCCGACCTTTTTTCGCAAGTCTTGCACTTCGAACGAGAGGCCATATGGAAGGCTGAAGAAGAGCAGCGCCGTCTTGCCGATGAATCGCGACAAAAGATCGAAGCCGAACTGACACGTCAGCGAGCGTTGGTGGAAGCGGCGTTGAAGGTGGAAGAGGCGCGCAAGAAGTCCGACGCGGAAAGCGCACGTCAGCGGGCAGAATTGGAAGCAAAATTACGGCGAATTGAAGCAGAGAGTGCTCGCATTGCCGCGGAGGCGGAGAGGAAAGCCGCTGAGAATGAGTTGCGGCGGCGTGCCGAAGAAGAACGACGGAGGGTCGAAGAAGAGCAACGACGCCGCGCCGAAGAAGCACGCCGCAAAGCGGAAGAGGAGCTGGAGCGTCAGCGCTTAGCGCTGGAGGCAATCGTCAAAGCGGGGGAAGAAGAGAAACGGAAGATCGCTGAGGAGGCTCTCCGCAAAGCGGAGGAAGCGCAACGACACGCAGAGGAGGAGATTGCGCGGCAACGCACGGAGATGGAACGCCGGCTGAGGGAGGAGGAAGAGGAACGCAAGCGTGTTGCTGCCGAAGCGCAACGAAAGGCGGAGGAAGAAATCCAACGGGTGACGGAGGAAACGCGCCGCATGGCGGAAGCCGAGCTTGCGCGTCAGCGGGCGGAACTTGAGGCGATCATCAAGGCGGGTGAGCTGGAACGCAGGAAGATTGCCGAAGAGGCCATCCGGCAGGCCGAGGAAGCAAAGCGACGGGCGGAGGAAGAAGCGCTGCGTATCGCGGAGGAAGCGAAGCGCAGGGCAGATGAGGAAGAACTGCTGCGCCTGGCGGAGGAAACGCGACGTAAGGAAGAGGAAGAACAGCGGCGACTGGCGGAAGAGGCACGCCAACGCGCCGAAGAAGAATGGAAAAAAGCGGAAGCCGAACTGGCACGTCAGCGCGAGATCATTGAAGCGGCCCTGAGAGCAGAAGAGCTGCGACGTCAACGTGAAGAAGAAGAGGCGCGCAAGCGGGCGGAAGAGGAAGCACGCCGCCGTGCCGAAGAAGAAGCACGACAGCGCGAAATTGCAGAGGCGCATCGGCGTGCAGAAGAAGAAATCCGTCGCAAGCTGGAGGAGGCAACGCTCAAGCTGGAAGAAGAGCGTCGACGCTACGAGGAGGAGAAGCAAGCCCGCATTCGTGCCGAACAGTTGATGAAGCGTGAAGAAGAAGAACGGCGCCTGCAGGCGGAACGGCTGCTCCGGCAGGAAGAGGAGGCGGCACGCAGACGCATCGCGGAAGAGGCACGGCGTAAATTGGAGGAGGAACGCAAGCGAATCGAAGCCGAGGCACAAGCCCGGCTCGAAGCGGAGCGCAAGCGCATTGAGGATGAGTTGCGCGAGCGTCTTGAAGAGCAACATCGCAGGCTCGAAGAAGAACGTCGGCGGATCCAGGAAGAGCTTGAGGCAAAACGAAAAGCCGAAGAGGCAGAGCGCAAGCGTCTGGAGGAGGAGCTTCGGCGCCTCATGCAGCAAAATCGGGGCACCCCTCCTGCGACAAAACCAGCCGGCGGCGAGGACGCTCCTCCACCGATCGAACAGCAGTCTGGGCCTGTTCCCTTGCACCGTGAACCGGAAGATGGCATCGACCTCCACAGGGAGCAAACGCGTATTGCGGAAGAACTCCAGGCAAAGCTGGAAGAGGAGCGTCGTCGGAGGGAACAGGAGGAAGAAGAGCAACGCCGGGCACTGGAAGAGAAGCGCCGCGCGGAAGAAGAGGAGAAGCGTCGCATCGAGCTTGAGTATCAACGGCAGATCGAGGAAGAACGCCGTCGCCTTGAGGAAGAACAACGGAAACGTCTGGCGGCCGAACAACTCCGCATAGAACTTGAGGCGAAACGCAAGGCGGAAGAAGAAGCCCGTCGTCGTGAAGAGGAGGCACAGCGCCTGCTCCTCGAGAAGAAGCGCAAGGAAGAGGAAGCCGAGCGCCTTCGCCAGGCGGAGTTGGAGCGGCTGAAACGAGAGGAGGAAGAGCACACGCGCAATCACCAGGAGGCGGTGCGCGCAGCGATCGCCGAAGGCAGGCGTCTTGCCCAGCAGAAAAAGATGCGAATGTATTTCGAAGCAGCGCACAGATTCCTTGCCGAGCAGCGCTTTGAAGAAGCTGTGAAAGAAGTGACGAAGGTGTACCTCATCTCTCCGGACAATGAAGAGGCAAAGCGGCTTGAACAGGAGATTGCCAAAGCACGGCAAGCTCACGCCAAACGGAAAGAGGGGGCGCGACGATGGCGAGAGGAACATCTCCGCAAAGTGGAGGCGCTCCAGAAAGAGCTGGCAGAGTTTGCCGTGAAGGAGCGCGAAGAGCAGGAAAAGCGCACGATCCGCAAAGCAAAAATCGACGCGTGCATTAAGCGCGTGGAGGAATTCTACCGTCATCGTCAGTACGACAAAGCCCGTGCGGAAATCGAGACCGTTTACGCGATCGATCCTGCCAACACGCGAGCACAGGATATAGAGATGGATATTTTGAACGACACACACCGGAAAGAAGAGGCGCGTCGAGTTTTCGAGCAACGCTCACATCGCGGTTTGTTGTGGAAACGCGAGGAAGAGGCGCGGGAACGCGCGATGAACGAGCGTCGCTCCACCCTGCGGAAAGAATCGGTTACGCTGTACCGCAGCTTCCTCAAGCACTCATGGTCGGAGGGGATTCCCGGTGAGGAGGAGACGGCATTGCTGAAAGCCGTCCGTGCGTCGCTCGGCATCAGCGAGAACGATCATGAGATCATGGAACGTTCCATCCGCCGTGAGGCGTACGCCGAAGCGCTTCGGAGAGCGGCGGCTGAGGGAGGTATAGCACTGACGGATCCGGCCGCAACGGAACATCTGCGCGCGGATTTCGGCATTTCGCTCGATCAGCATGTGGCCATCGTTGAAAACCTCAAGCGCGGAGGCGAACGACCCGATTGATGCGTCGGCGAAGGATGAGTCGGCGATAAGCGAGCGATGCCAGTCCCACCATGTTACCGACGATGATGTTGAAGAGAAGGTACGTCTCCAGTCGAGTGGCGAGCGAAAAGAGCGTCAGGATCGCTAACTCGGTTCCCATTCCCATCAGCCCGGAGAGACGAAGGGCAAGTACATCGCCATACCACAGCAGATCACGCTTTTCCTTTTCGCGCAGCTCTCCCCGGCACCATGTGTCGAGCCTCGCAACACACCGGTCCTGCCAGCCATACACGGCCTGATACACCCGTTGCAGCGTCAGCGTCGCCCGACCGGCCCTCAAATCCTCTTCCCGTATTTCTTCCGTGAGCCGATTGACGGTGTAGCTCGACTGAAGATGGAGAAATGCCGTGTGATAGAAGACGTGGTACGATACGCGCAATGTTGTGCCGAGGAATGCGAGGAGGGCAAGTGCCGGGAAGGTTATCGAGCCGGTCTGAACGAACAACGCGTAGCCAATGGCGCCGAAGACAAGCAGGTTGACGATCACGTCGCCCACGGCGTCGAGAAACCGGCCGAAGCGACTGTATTGCTGTTTCGCACGTGCAAGTTGACCATCTGCGGAGTCCAGGATGTCCTTGAGTGAGACGAGGAGACCGGCCACGATCGTATCGGAAGGTGTGCCTTGAGCATACATGTACGCAGCAGCCATGCCAGCGCCGAGGGACGCAATGGTCAGATGATTGGGTGTGACGCGTGTGTAATACAGCGCCCACACCATCAGGCCGGCAAGCGGCCGGATCAGGTAGGTGTTGATCAATTCGTCGGAGAGAGCCGACTTCACCGACGAGGCATACGAGTACCGTCCCGTTCTCACTGCACCTGTTGCGCAAGCTGTTCCGCTGCAGCCAAGTCATCGGCTGTGTCAATTTCTACGCAAGGGAGTCCGCCGCTGTCCACAGCGTAGATGCGCACCCCTTCATCAATCAACTCTTGAAACGATGCTTCGTAGAACTCGTCGTACACATGGCGATGGGCGAGCACATCGAACAGGCGGGCGGCAACCGCGGCGGAGAATTTCTCGATACCCAATGACTCGCCCGCGGCTTTCTTAGGATCGAGGTGCTTGCCGATGCGAACGACGGCCCCATCGCGATCCAGCTCGCATTTGATCTCTTCATGACCGAGCGAGGTGGTCGTTCGCATAACAAGGGCGTCCGCATGAGCCGAGGAGAGAAGCCGCGTGAGGATGTCGTGATGGAAGAGGATATCGGCGTCCAACAACACGATCTCATCGCCGCTCACCGCCGGACGCGTCAACCAGAGCGAGTAGTTGTTATTCGTCTCCGCAAATGCAGGATTGTGGATGAACTCGACCTCGATGGTGGGATGAAGTGTCGTGACAAAGTCTTCGATCATCTCGCACAGATACCCGGTTACGATCACGCATCGTTCGATGCCGGCATAAGAGAGTGCCTCGAGACTGCGCTGAAGCAGAGGCTTGCCGCCCACCGGAAGAAGAGATTTGGGCAATGCCTCTGTCAAGGGACGAAGTCGTAAGGCGATCCCCGCCGCAAGAATCACTCCCGTCATTCTGCAACGGTCTCCGTGTGGAGGGCAAGCTCCTCAGCAATCTCCTGAAACGCGGCAATGACGCGGCGGTTCTGGTCCCGCGTGCCGATCGTGATGCGTATGCAGTCGGTGACGCCCGGATCATCCAAAAACTTCACGATCACGCCGCGTTGTTTCAGGCCTTCCTGCAGTTCCTTCTGATGTTCGAGCGGATAACGGACGAGCAGAAAGTTGGCATCCGACAGAAAAGCTTTGAAGCCCTCCAGTTTGTTCAACTCCTCGAAATACATGGCTTTGTCCTCGCGCATGTACTGTGCGATGCGCTCGTAGTACGGCTTGTCCGAGAGTGCAGCGAGGGCGATTTGCTCGGTAAGCTGATTGTAGCCGAGATAGCGGGCGCTGAATTCGATCAGATGCGTGAGGTCGGTGCCCACGCACGCATAGCCGATGCGAAGACCTGCCAGCGCGTAGTACTTCGAAAATGTTCGCAACACCACTAACCGGCTGTGCGCGTCGAGAAGTTCTTTCAGGCGATCGTCGCCGGAATGTTCAAAGCCGAAGTAGGCTTCATCAAGAACGATGTACGAGGATGAGCAGCAGTCGATCAGCCGCGCAAGATCCTCGCGCTTCATCGTGCTTCCGGTGGGATTGTTCGGTGAGGCGACGAGAATGAGGTGCGGCTGATGCCCTTTATACAGTGCGATGATCTCATCAACATCAAACTCAAACCGATTGCCGCGCTCGTGCAGTGGATACTCAACGTGATTGCCGTGGACTTCTTGTGCAATTTTCTTGTAGTACCACCACGACTGCTGCGGCAAAAGCAGCCGCTCGCCCTGGTGGAGATAACAGTGCACCACCTGCTTCAACATGTCTTCGCTACCGTAACTGAGGAGAACGCGGTTCTCGGGGATGCCCATCTCGTCGGCGAGGCGCTGTGAGAGCTGGCTCTTTCGACCTTTGGTGAAGTCGCGGGAGTAGAGACTCAACTGCTCAAGATTTGCTTCCTGCAGCACGCGATAGCAGGCCGGCGCGGGACCGTACTGGTTCTCGTTACGATCCAGGATGATCTGACCCATAGTGTGCCTTTCAACAGTAGGTGATTGATGGTGGTGATTGTTCTGTCATGCAGGCGAACCCTGTGTGAGAGACGATCTACGCTGCGATCGGGGTGGTTTCAACCGCCGTGGCTCCTGATGCATCTCGAAAACGGCGGGTCACGCTGTGTTGCCACACCACCATTCCCGCGAGATAGAGATTTGCCGGAATGATCACGATCCAGCAGAACCAGTGGGGAAGCGCGGCCATTCCGGCCAGTATCAGCAGCGTGCGATTTGTCGTCGGCCCAAGCCAGGTCCACCACCGCATGATGCGCTTGTTGTGCTCACGATAGCTTGCCCGTGCGCCGTCATCGACCGGCAGGTCGCTGCGCGTGGAGCCTTCCTGAGCCTTCATGTACCAGAGATACACAGAAAGGACGAGTCGCCGCAAGGGCGAGTGCGTCCTGTTCAGTTCGTGGTCGACCTTTTCGTTTTCGCGTTGGAGGAAATTACGTTCACCGCGCACTATGGAGATATATTCCTGCTGCCGCTTGTCGAATACCATCGCGTGATAGCCCGAGAGCACGCCCGCTGCAATGGCAAGCAGCCAGGAGAGCGGGTCTCTGAAATACACCGACATGCCCATGCCCAGTCCGAAGAAGATGGCAACGCTCGATACCCAATCTACGATGCCATCAACAAGTCGCCCCAGGGGCGTGCCGCTTTTCTGCAACCGCGCTAACATGCCGTCGCCGCAATCCAGTACGTTGGCAACCGCGTACCAGAGAGCGCCCCAGAGGAAACCCGCCTCCGTTCCCTGTGCAAACTGCACGGCGGACACAATGCCGGCAACGAGCGCAGCATACGTTATCTGGTTGGGAGTGATCGGCAAACGGTAGAAGAGTTTTACGAGAACGAACGCAAGGGGACGGTAAAAGATGAGGTCGAGGATCTCTTCGGCCTCTGCCATCTTGAGAGACTTCTTGTATTCTGCCGCGAGTGTCATGACTGATCCCCCATCAAGTAAAGAAACATGGATGTGAAGGGCAAGCGATCAACTCTGTGAAGTACTCAGGTGGTTCCACATCAATGCTGCTGCTCCAAGAACGCCGCCGTCATCCTTCAGGGATGATGGCAACAGACGGACCGTGTTCTTGAAGACGTTCAGGAGATACTGCTCCAGCCAACGGCGCGTTGGCTCGAGGAGGACTTCTCCGGCTTGTGCCAGACCCCCGAAGAGAACGATCGCCTCGGGACTCGTGTGTGCGACGGCGTCGGCAAGTTTCATCGCCAAAACCTTAGCCGTTCGGTCAAAGGCTTCCAGCGCAATCCCATCGCCGGCGCGTGCGGCCTGGGTGATGTGCACTGCCGACAATTCGTCGAAGCTGAATCCGCGCAAACTGCTCGGGGCCGTGCGGTGCGCGAGCAGTTCGCTTACTGTTCGCTTGAGGCCGGGGGCCGACACATACGTTTCCAGGCAGCCGCGCCTACCGCAGCCACATTCACGTCCGTCGGGATCAACGATCGTATGACCGATTTCACCTGCGAAGCCGCTGTGGCCGTGCACGAGCTTTCCGTCCACAACAATCCCGCTGCCCAAGCCCGTGCCCAGCGTAATGACGATAACGTCACGCATCCCTCTGGCTGCACCATACAGCATCTCTCCCAGCGCTGCAGCATTGGCGTCGTTGGTCAGGACGACCGGAATGTCTTCGATCGCTTTCAGCATCTCCACCATGGGCACAACGCCGCGCCAGGGGAGGTTGGGAGCAAACTCAATCGTGCCGCGGTAGTAATTCCCGTTCGGTGCGCCGATGCCGATGCCCTTCAAGCGCCGTGCTGGTGTGATGGCATCGAGCAGCTGGTGCAGGTGCGCATGGACCTCGCGCACAAACATCTCTGCGGACTTGTACGCGCCCGTGCTCAGTGTTGTGCGCGCAAGGCATATGCCCCCTTCATCAACAATGCCGATTTCCGTATTCGTCCCACCGATATCAATGCCGGCAGCAACATCATGCAAAGCCATGAGCCTTCAACGTAGAAGTATGCGGTGATCGATGAAGAACGATAGCGCTTGGCGGGAAGCCTGGAATGCCGACATGAATGTACAAAACCTCAGGGAGAGTTGAAAGTGATTGGGCCGTTGCGACCGATGCGATCGATGAAAACGAATTCATGCAAGTTTCTCTTGAATCGAGAGCGCAACTTGCGGATATTAGAATGTGTTATAGTTTCCAGAAATCGTGGAGGAACGGAATGAACCGACTCGTTGCAGTGTTCTTTGCTCTCCTGGTATTGTCTGGTTGTGCGGCGTACAAGGAACTCTCTCCCTCACCCGAACTCTCCCCTGCCGAGCGCGGGTACATCGAGTTGAAAGACGACGATGAGAACTTTACGCTGGAGAAGGACAAGAAGTACTTCATCAAATTCCCGAGACCGGAGCGCAATCAGTTCTACCTGGTGCTCAAACTCTCCGCCAAACGTACGCTCGATTACTACCTAACGTCGCGGTTCGAGGACGGCGAAGGACCCAAGCAAGAGATACGGGATGAGGCGGCCACCAGCGATTCGCTCAGCGTCTACGCGGTCGACACAGCGGTGCCGACCTACTACTGGGTGGTGGAACAGGTGCGCAACGACGTTGAACTCGTGATGCAATACAGGTATGTTCCCCAATGGCGTTTTACGTTCGAGAACAAATACACGGAGTACAAAGGCATTCTGACCAACAACCTCGTCGATCGTTCCACGTACAATTCCATTGATCGCAATTTCGATTTTTCGACGTTTCCCTTTGCCGACCGCATAGCGCTGCTGAACGCGACAAGCAAGAATGTTCGCGGGGTGCAGGAAGAGCTGGAGCGGTTGCAAAGCGTCTTCCCACCGAATATCGCCGCCACGCGGGACACGGCCTACGAGCAATACGTTGAGTTGAGAAATCAAACCGACAATGAGTACCAATTCCAGCAGAACTATTTGAGAGTCCTCACTGTCTTCAGTAAAGAGCGAGAGACACAGGGCGACATCGGCAGGTTCCTGCAAGCAGCACCGATGTTTGCCGAGTTCATGGGGGAGAAGACCCGCTATCCTGCTCCGATCCTCGACAAGGCACGCGATGTCTTCTCTCGGCGGCTGAATGATGCGCCCGGCTACTTCGATGAGCAACTGCGGGCAAAGCGAGACGCGAGAAAGATCGCCTTCGATGCGCCCATGAGCCATGCAAAGGCGTTGTATGACGCGCTGGGCATCACGCCCCCGACGGAATTCCGTACGATGATGGACTTTGTGGAGCGTTACAACTTCGAAGTAGGGGCCATGCAATCGGTGAACGACAAATTTCGCCAGATTGACAATGCCTTTGCCGTGAATCCGCCGTGGGGGTCGGAGGTGTTTTATGTGGATCTGATCGGCAAGGTGGCAGACATCCGGGCACGGATTCCCGAATCGCGCGCGGTGACGTTTGACCGCTACGGTCGCTATAGCTGTGCGATGCTGCTCGATGCGGAGATCAGGAACGCGGTTGCGCGTGTCGAGATTTCCGACCGTGTGTTTTCGCTCGGACAGCAATTCGTCCAGCGGTTGAATACAAACGCGTGGGCGAGCGCCGAAGGAACGATGAAGGAAATGCACTTCACGCCTGTGCCGACGGGCCTCGCGGCTGTTGCCGATCAGAAGACGAAACTAGTACGGGCGTTCGAGGCCGAGTTGTTCAACCGCATCAAGAGTGTCTCCCAGCAGCGCGTGGACGCGTTTGTGCGAGCGCATGAAGCCGCTATCGATAACGTGCCGGCGCTGTACAAGGATTCCGCCTTTGTCCCCGCTTACACGATCACGTTTAGCACGCTGGGCGACGCGGAAGTCCAGCGCAAACGCAAGGAAGTGCAGGACTACATCGACAAGCTGAAGTACCACGACTTTCCCGCGGCTTCGATTCGCGCCATCTACCGCGACTTCTCGCGCGATATCAACGATCGGGGAGTTGACCGCGCCCGCGCGATCGTCGAACACGGACGCTACTACAAGGGAGACGACAAGCAGCTTCGCTCCATCGTCAACGAGTGCGATCCTACGGTCGCCAAGTGGATCGTGAAGCCGAAGGAATACCGCAAGCTCTACGCTCTGCCTGTGACCACCAACCGGGCAGGAGTCAATGAGTATCTCTTTCGTGTGCAACTGCAAATTCCGTCGGAGGCGCAGTTCCCGGTGTTCGAGATCAATGTGAAACTTCCGCAGGAAGTCGCCGCCAAGGCGGGCACGGAGCAGTGGTACGAATCCATTACCATCAACAAGACGCCGATCAAGAACGAAGGGCGCTTCACCATCACCGCGCCGACTGCGGCAAACGACTACGAGTCGCAGATCTCGCCTGTCCAGATGGATAAGGAGGGGCGAAACATCCTTGAAGTGCGCTTCAAGTACCCCGGCTTCAAGGTCTTTGAAATCAGCACCATGGCGCAAGTGCCCATCATCCGAAAGAACTGATCAATCCGGAGCAAGAGCATGACGACAGATCAATCGACAACCCCTGTGTGGCAGCCTGCGGCCCCGACGAAGGTTCAAGCGAACAAGAAACGGCTGTTCATCATTGGAGCGGTTGTGCTGGTGGTAGCGGCCGTGGCGGTCTATTTCCTTACGCGGACGAGCTTACGCGGATCGATCGTGATTCCGTACATCGCACACCAAAAGCCGACGATCGACCCCCATCTGCCCAGTTCCAATGCGCTGTCCGATAAGGTGGAGGAAATCCAGTTCGACGGGCTATTCAACATTGCCGCCAATCCGAGCGGCATCGTGTATGAGGACGGGCTGGGTGAGTTCCTCGGCATCGATGAGAATAACATCGTCTCTGTACGACTGAAAACCACCAAGCGCTGGCACGATAGCTACACCGTGCACATGGAAGACGAGGAAGTGAAGTCCATCGAAAAGACGCGTGAGCATCTCTTCTCGGCTGCGGACCTGCGCTTCACGTTGCGACGCATCCAGGCGCTCGGCAGTCTCTCGCCGGATTACATTCTCGTCTCACAAGCAATCGATCCGCTCGACTTCGAAGGCCCTGATCCCAACAACGTCATCCGCATGAAGTTCAAAGGCGACCGCATTTGGAAGGATACGGATATCAAAGAGGTTCTGTCGTTCAAGATTCTACCGGATGGTTCGGATATGAATGCGTTGAACTACACGGTGGGAACGGCCGAGTATCTTGCTCTGCCTCCGAAGGAAGGCGTGTCGAACTACCGCAAGAGTCCGGATGGGACTGCCCATATCGCCAACGTCCTTCTTTCTCCGTTCATCGACAACAGCACGTTCACGACAGAGTTGCGCAACAACCGCATCAACGTCCTGCTCGATACGCCGTTTGGCGCGCTTTCTCCCGTGTTGAGCGACACGACGGATTTTTTCACGAAATCGAACGTGAGCACAACATTCTTTGCGCTCGTCTTCAACACACAACGCTTGAGTCGCGAACAGCGGCGCGAGCTGCGCAAAGCCATTGACGTGAAGCGCATCGTCGAGCGGTTCTACAAAGTCGGCTCCGAGCAACAGCGAAACATCATCGACTACAAAGGAAACAGAAACAACTACGTTGACTACATCAACAACAGCGTGTTTCCGTCGTCGTCGTATTATATCGAAGAGAAGGTCGTCGAGCCAGTGGTGGATGATGCGGCGCCGAACGTTGCCCTCCTGCCCGACACGGTGCGCATCAAGGCATGTGTGAACTTCGGCTTCCGCGAAGAGTACACGGACTTGATTGACATCCTGAACACACCCGGTATCAGTCGCGCACGGCTGAAAGTCACAGCGGTGCAAAACGAGGAGATCCGTCGAGGCGAGTACGATGCGTTTCTTGTCGCCTTCCCCGGCTACCGCAGCAACTTTCTGTTCGATCTGTACAATGTCTTCCTTCGCGAGCCGGATTTACAGACGTACAGAATCCATCTCATCACGCAAACCGATGCAGCAGGAAGAGTGACCGTAAGCCCGCGGTCGTTTACAGCCGACAAGAATTTCTTCCGCCTCGATCCCGATCTCAACCCGGCAGAGCGTGAAGACATCCTGCAATTCCTGAACTACCTGTACGGCTTCATGGCAACGCGTCAGATCGGGGATAAACAGGAGTACGCGCGCCGGATCGATGTGTTAGAGAACCAGATGGCGTTGGCGAAGTGGATGTTTTCGTTGCCGTCGCTTGCCTACTTCACGACCCAGTTCGATCCGACAAGTATTGATCTGTACGGCGTTGCATCGCAACTCTCGACCATCGAGAAGTGGAGAGAATCGGAGAAATAGGGGGAGATGCGAGAGACGCGCGCCGGTGCATCTGTGCAGCGTGGGTGCTTGTCGTTCTTCTTGCGGGACGCGACACCGCGCGGGCGGATGATTTCCTGCTTGTCGAACGTCCCGAAGGGCTTGTCGTTTTCAACCGGTATCAGCAACAACTGAAGAGCGATGAGCGCGCGGGTCTCCTCGCCTTTACGCCGTTTCGTCTTCTCGCCGAGCACGATGTGCTAGGTGACGGCTTTACTCCCTGTATGAAGGTGGAAGCCAACGGCTCGCTGTTCTATCTGCTGAAGGACGACGGGGGAGAGCTTATGGGCAGACGCGAAGCAGGGACGGTCAGGACAATCCGGAACGCGACGCCGCTCCGCGATTCGGTGGAGATCGTGGCAGTGGGGGGAGTTGTTCTGTGGGATGTCCGGCAGCAGACGAAGAGTATCCTTCCTCGCGGCACCGTCCTTGTTCGTCACTTCTCGTTCAACGGCATGACGTATGTGTACGCCGTGTCGTCGGAGCGCTACGGTTGGGTGCGGCTGGATGCTTCGCGTGAACACAAGCAGTGGCGTCTGCTGACACGTGGAGCACAGCGCCCGTCCGAGGAACTCGCGCGTGTCCTTCCCGCCATCGTTCAGCGGATAGAAGAAGTCAACGACAAGTTGCGTCTGCTGTTCGACTACCTCAACAGGAAAACTTCCCGTAACCTTCCCGCCCCATCCTGGCGCGTGCAGAGTTCCCACGATAGCATCTCATGTGTACTGGAAACCTCGTTGCCCGTTCAGCACTTCCGCGAGACCAGCGCCCTGCTTGCCAAACGGATTGAAAGCATGGTGTTAGGAACGAACCTGCGCGTGGATGGAGCGCCCGGTGCCATTCTGGTGCGCTGAGGGTACCCGGCATGAGGCGTAGGCTCCTTGAACATCTGTTGAGCGTTGTGGTTGTCGCAGCTGTGTTCGGCATCCTTCTCGTGCAACTGCATCAACAGGAGGGTGCCCAGCGCGTCGTGCCGGATCCGGCGGTGGAGGAGGCGCTTGCCCTTCGTTTTCTCGACTTCGGTGATCCACTCGATCGAGCACTCTACACAGAATCGCTGGACGCGTTCTTTCCCGAACAGCACGACTTCCATGAGAAGCTCCTCGAAAGAATCCTCAATGTGCGACGAGAGCAATTTACCAATGAACTGTACAAAACGGGAGCAGAGGAGCGCGGCATAACGGCAGAGAAACTCAGGCGCATACTCGGCATGTACCTTCAGTTCATCGTGGTCTATGTTGTGGTGATGGCGATGAGCGTGTACGCTTCCGAAACGCTGGGGACGCTGCGCTTTGTGTCCATGAAGCAAGGAACATCATCGTCGCTCAGCCAGATGGTGAACGTGTTGATGGACCGTTCCATCGCAGGCCCGCGCCGGTATCTTCGCGCACTGAGCCATCTGGCCGTCGCGTGTGGGAAAGGTGCACTCTCGATGGTGTTCTTCTCGCCGGCATACGTCATTGCTTATTCGTTCAAGACACGGTTCGACACGGATTCTGTGTTCTTCATGATCGTGTTAGGAATTGTATCGAACGGCCTCTTGATCAACTACGCCAACAAGTTCTATACATTCCTTGTGGCGGAAAGCCGGAAGGGCTATGTGGAGACGGCGCTCGTCAAGAACCTGAACCGCTCCTATGCGATGCATGATCCCGACGGGATTCATCTCGTGGATATCTTTCGGATCAGAAAGCGGTTTCCTGGACACGTCTTCCAACACATCTATTTGAATGCCCACCATCAGTACCTGCCTGTGTTGAAGGAACATGCGTCGTTCCTCATCTCCGGGTTGGTGATCATCGAGATGGCGCTGAATATCCAGGGACATCTGAACTACGAAATGTTGAAGAACATTCTGTACAAACAATACGACGTGGTTCTCGTGATCGTGTTTGCGATCTACCTGTTGGTCAAAGGTACGGAGGTGGTTGTCGATATCGTTCTGGAACGGGAGGCGCGACGGCTTGAGAATAGAAGATAAACACATGCATCGTCGAGGCAGAACAGCGAAGGTCACGAGGCTCCTTCGGCAGAAGGACAAACTCTGGACGGTGATGTGGCTTGCCGGACTTGCAGCGCTGGCCACATGGTGTGTGCTCTTCTTGAATCGGCCTGCGCTGGAGCGCCTCGGCGCTGCGTCGTTGAACACTGCGCTTGTGGCAAGTTGCGTTGTCGTGTGCTCGCTGTTGATGGGATGGGTGAGCGCGCTGGGTCTCCACTTCTTCGACCACGGACAGCACCGGTGGGCTTACCTCCTTACAACGTTTGTGCTCAACCTCATCCGATCGATTCCGCAGATTGTGGGTATTCTGCTGGGCTACGTTGTGCTCACACTGCTGATCCGCGGCGAGGTGCTGCGTGAGCAGGGGAGTCAGCTCGTCGCGATGTCGCTCATCATCAGCGTGTTCGTGTTTCTCGAAGTGACCGACGTGATCCGGGAGCGCATCCGTCATTACCGGAAGTTGGACTTTTTCGATGCGATGCTGTGCAGCGGCGTCCGCGAAAGCAGGATCATCAACGTCGAGATTCTGTGGAAGAATAGTCGCGCGCACCTGCTGCACAAAGCCATGCAGGTCTTCGGCGCAAGCGTGTTCCTGCTGTGCAGCGTGGACTTCATTATTTCTGTGGGGCTTTCAACGGATGTCAGCCTCAGCAACTTCCCGCCGACCCTTGGCGGTCTCCTCGCAACGATGGATAGCAAGCAGGACATTCTCGCTATCAGCACGGTGTTGACGGACCCGCTCAGGGTTCCTGATCTGTTGTTCGAACATCTGCAAGGCATCAGCACGGCGTTCACCATCGTGTTCACGCTGTTGTGCATGTACCACATTTCATCGGGCTTCGTTGCTCGGCGGAGATTGGAGTGAGCGGACGCCACAGCATCCACATCGCAACCGCGGATCGCACACTCGTTGCGGTTGACGACTTCGAGATTGCTCCAAACCGCGTCACGATTCTTCTGGGCGAATCGGGTATTGGCAAGACACTCATCTCCAAAGCACTCTACGGGCTTCTTGATCCGGAAGAGTTTGCCGTGAGGATTGACGGTCTGCCGTACAAGAAGTATCTGGAGCTGCCCGAGACGCGGGCCTTGCAAGCGGAGAGTTTCTTTGTTTTTCAAGAGCCGTCCACGCATCTGAATCCCATGATGACACTCGGTGAGCAACTCAACGAAGGCAGCCTCGCGTCGGCGGTACATCAGGAGGAGATCCTGCGACGTTTGTGGAGTGCTTCGGGAGAGGCCGACGCTGCGGCACTCCTGCCTGTCTACCCCAAGCCGCACCGGCCCAGCGGCGGCGAGAAGCAAAGAGTGTTGCTGGCCATGGCTTTCACAAAGCTCGATCTCGTGCTCGCACGCAAAGGCTTCACCCATCCCCTTTTTGTGTTCGATGAACCATCCGGCAGTCTCGACAATCGCTATCGCGACATCTTTCTCGCAATGCTGTTCGAGCGGTTTCGCACGGGGCCGTTCACGGTTCTTCTCATCACACACGACTATTCGATGATCGGGACGATCCACGAACGATTCGCCGATCTGCTGCCAGCGATGACGTTCAAGGAATTGGCAAGCGGCCGTGATGGACTGCGGCTACGGGATTTTGAACCGAAGGAGTATCTGCGTTGGCTGCACGGACTTCGTCCGATCGCTGTTGATGCCGGCCCACCCGTTCTCACGATCGAAAGCGAGAGCGCAATACATGGCCGCACGTTGACCATCACGCGGGATCAAGACGGGAAAACACCGTGTTCGCTGATGCTGAGACGCGGTATGTTGGTATATCTGAAGGCACCAAGCGGTGTGGGGAAAACAACACTTGTGAAGGCGGTAATGGGACTTGTGCGTGCACAACGCCTGCGTGCTTCTCTGAACGGACTGGAGCTGACCGAGCGAACATCGCTGCGGGTTTGGCGTCGCCGCATCTGGGGCAAGAAGATGACGCTCGTCTTTCAGCATGCCGACGAAGCACTCAACCTTGAGTCGATGGTGCGCTCGGTGTTTACCGGCCTTCCCCCGCTAAAGGGCACCTCTGCATCGACGACAAGCGACATCATGCGGGAGTTGTTTGATGAGGAGGACATCCCGGTTCTCCTACGAAAGAAAGTCAAACATCTCAGCGGTGGACAGAAACAGCGGCTAAATCTCCTTCGAGGTCTTTCGCTGCATACCGACGTCCTGATTCTCGACGAGCCGCTCAACGGCCTTGACTTCGAAAGTGCGGGGAGGGTGATTGCCAAAGTTCAGCAGCAGCAACAAGCGGGAAAGGCCATCCTGCTCATTTCACATAATGAAGAGATTTTTGACCGGCTCGTCCTTCCTGACTGTGTCTATTACCTGCAGGGAAAGGAATCCTTTCAGGTACCAGAAGCCGAAGAGTTCATGGACTGATGGCTTTGCATCCTCCAGTACGCCAGTGTTGCTTTCCTTCCCGTAGGAGGTGAGCTGAAGCGAAGGTGCAAGGCTTCGCCGCGGGCAGCACCCATTTCTCCCTAAATCAGAGAAAAAAGTCCTTGACAGTCGCTTCCCTATGTTGTATATTTAAGAGGAAAACGTCTGATTACCATGAGCCTGATTTTTAGCCGGGAGTGCGAGTACGCAATTCAGAGTGTGTTGTACCTTGCACTCAAGCCTCGTAATGAACGGACTTCGATACGAGAATTGGCAAGCCGTCTGAGCATCCCATACCATTTCCTTGGAAAGATCCTGCAGCGCCTGACACACAAGAAGCTGCTGGTGTCGTACAAGGGACCGGCAGGGGGATTCGCCTTGAGCATGTCTCCTGAGGAAATCACCCTGTTTCACATTGTTGAGGCTGTTGATGGAACGGCGTTCACCCAGATGTGTGTGTTGGGTTTTTCGGAATGCTCGCCCGAGAAGCCCTGCTCGGTACACGAGTATTGGTCTGCGCTGCGCGAAGGAATCTATCAGATGCTCATCAAGAAGAACATTGCCGCGATGGCCCGTGACATGCGAAAACCCGAGTATCAACGGTTGCCGGCCGTCAGGGCGATTTTTTTTGGCCATATTTCAGAGAAAACAATCTGATTCACGACTTCTACGGAGGCACGAATGAAGCCGACCCAGGAACTGATCCATGAACATGAAGCGATCCAGACGATGCTGTCGGTTCTGGAAAGAGCGAGCACTCGCCTGCTTGCCGGCCAGAAGGTAAACCCCGACGACCTCGGCAACATGCTGGAGTTTCTCCGTGTGTTTGCCGACCGGTGCCATCACGCGAAGGAAGAGATGGTACTCTTTCCTGCCATGGAGGCGGTGGGCATTCCTCGCGAGCGAGGACCTATCGGCGTGATGTTGTCCGAGCATGAGGCCGGCCGCAAGTACATTCGTGGCATGGCGGAGTCGCTTGAACGGTATCGCGCGGGAGAGAGCAATGCCGGAGGTGTGTTTGGCAACAATGCACGCCTGTACGTCAATCTTCTCCTCCAGCATATCGAGAAGGAGAACCACATTCTGTTTCCGATGGCCGATGCACACATCCCGGAGGCGGAACAGAAACGCATCGCGAACGAATTTGAGCGACTGGAGACTGAGCAGATCGGTGAAGGAACGCATGAACGCTTTCACGCGCTCCTCAACGAGTTGACGAAGGTATACCTCTCTTCTGAACTTTCCACCGGGAAGGCCTGATGGTGAACGGGGTAGCCGACTTCTACAATGCACTTGCTCCCGACTATGATGCGATGACCGGCTTCGAGCAGCGCGTCGTTACTGATCGCCCGTTCTTCCGCCTGATTGTGGAGCGCTACGGCATCAAGCGCGCGGTGGATGCCGGATGCGGCACGGGGTTCCACAGCTTTCTGCTGGCCCAGCTTGGCGTGGCGGTGACGGCGGTGGATATCTCCGACGTGATGTTGCGGAAACTTTCTGAACGGGCGGCCGCGTCGGACGTGCAGATTCGTACAATACGGGCGGAATTTGGATTGCTCGCTTCTGTCGTTGCAGAGAAATACGATGCCGTCTTCTGTCTGGGCAACACGCTGGCCCACCTCGAAACGGATGAAGCCTTGCACTCGGCGCTGACGAATTTCGCTGCAGTACTCGCTCCGGGTGCACTTTTGTTTGTACAACTTGTAAATTTCGAGCGCCTTCTCACATCGCAACAGCGCATCCAGAGTGTGAGAGAGCGCGCCGGAAAGATTTTTGTTCGCTTCTACGATTTCGAACCAACCCACATCCGTTTTAATATCCTGACGCTGGAGCGGCATGAGGGAGCGCTCACTCACCGTTTGCAGTCCATATCCCTTCGCCCCATTCGTGTGCGGGAGCTTCTCGATCTCATGCAGCGGTGTGGGTTTGCGGAACCGGCATTGTTCGGCGGCATCTCGCTCGATGAATTTGATCCTGCAAAGTCGTCCGACATAGTGCTGGTTGCCAGAAAGACGGGAAGCGTTTCTCAACCTTCAAACATTGTGTGAGCGTCATGACCCAGTATTCCAAACCGGTACTGCCCGACATTGAGTTCTGGAAGAGTCTCGTCCCGTGCCAGATCGGCTGCCCCATCCATACCGATGCAGGCCGTTACGTTCAGCTCATTGCCGAGCAGAAGTACGAAGAAGCGTATCTCACTGCGCGCTCGCCCAACCCGTTTGCAAGTGTGTGTGGTCGTGTCTGTGCAGCGCCGTGTGAAGATTGGTGCCGCCGCGGTAAGATCGACGCGCCGGTGAGCATTCGTGCCCTCAAGCGCTTTGTGACGGAGAAATACGGCGTCGAGTCGGTGGTACCCGACACGCAGGACGCGCTGTTCGAGGGGAAGGACGACCCAGGCAACAAGTGGCTCTGGCATTTGCCGGTGCAGGTGGAGTCGCGGAAGAACATCGTCAAGAACAAGAAAGTTGCCGTCATCGGTTCGGGTCCCGCAGGACTTTCGTGCGCGCATGATCTCGCGTTGATGGGCTATCAGGTGACGGTGTTCGAGGCGACGAACGTTGCCGGCGGCATGCTGCGACACGGCATTCCGGAGTATCGGCTGTCGCGGAGTCTGATCGACAAGGAGATCGAAAAGATCAAGTTCCTCGGCGTTGAGATTCGCTACACTACGCCGCTCACACCCTCATTCGGGCTGAAGGAACTGAAAGCGGAGGGTTTCGAGTCGGTTTTTCTCTCCGTCGGAACACAGAAGGGACGTGATCTCAACATCGAGGGAAGCACGCTCGATGGCGTTATCAAGGCAATTGATTACCTCTTGAACGTCAACAACGGCTACCGCGTCAATTTAGGCAAAAAGGTGTTGGTCATCGGCGGCGGGTTTGTTGCCTTCGACGCGGCGCGCATGGCATTGCGCGGGGTACCTGACGGCGAGGGTGGCGACATCCACGCGGCGGTAGATGCCGCTCGAACGGCGATTCGTGCAGGTGCGCAGGAAGTCCACATCGCCAGCCTCGAATCGTTCGCCGAGATGCCGGTGTTGCGCACTGCGCAGGGGCACGAAGAGTTTGAGGAGGCAAAACGTGAAGGGATCATCTTCCATCCACAGCGCGGGCCCCGACGATTCATCGGCGAGCACGGCAAAGTGCGGGCCGTTGAGTTCATCGGCGTGAAGCGAACGTACGACGAGGATGGCCGGTTCAATCCGCAGTATGATCCGACCTCCTCCGAGCTGTTCGAGACCGATTCCGTCATCCTCGCCATCGGACAGCAAACTGATCTGTCGTTCATCAAACCCGAGGACGGAATCGAACTCACTCCCGGCAAGCTCATCAAGATTGATCCCGACACACTTGCGACGAGCGCGCCGGGAGTGTTTGCCGGCGGAGATGTCGCGTTCGGGCCTCGCAACATTATTGAGGCGGTGGCCAACGGCAAACGGGCTGCGCTCTCCATCGATGAGTACCTGCGGGGCAAGAAGCCGCAAACCTTCTACAACCTCCTCATCGAGAAAATTCCCACGCGTCGCTTCACTCGTCCCGAGGATTACGAACAGTTTCAGCGACAAGCACCTCCCTCGATAGAGTTGAATCGGCGCACGGGTATTTCGGAAGTTGAAATCGGCTACACGGAAGAACAGGCGCGCACACAAGCCGAGCGCTGCCTGGCGTGCCACATCCAGACAATCTACGACGCGGAGAAATGCGTGATGTGCAATCGCTGCGTCGACATCTGTCCGGAGTACTGCCTCAAGCTTGTGCCGCTTGCCGAGCTGGAGCTTGACGAGCACACGAAAGCACAGTTGGTGGAGCACTACAACCTCGATCCGTTCCAGCCTGCTTCAGCAATGCTCAAGGACGACGAGACGTGCATTCGCTGCGGCCTGTGTGCACTCCGTTGCCCAACCGACGCGATGACGATGGAGGTGTTCTATTACGAGCAGAGAGAAGTTGCATGATGGTACCTGGTGCAAACAGTAAACACGGAGTCTGTTTATGAACCTCTTCAAGAAATCAAACGGAAAAGCTCAACCCGAAACGCATCCCACCGATGCAGGTCGCCGCTCGTTTCTCGAGAAACTCGGTCTCGGCGGATTGATTGCCGGCCTGGCCGGATTCGGCGTGCAGTCGTTCCGCTCCCTTGTTCCCAATGTGTTGTACGAGCCGCCCATGAAATTCAAAGTGGGCCATCCTGCCCACCTGGCTGACGGCATGACGTTTCTCGAAGACAAGCGACTCTACATCTTCAAGGAAGGAAAGTCCTTCTATGCCATCTCGGCATCGTGCACGCATCTGGGATGTACGGTAAAGTACACGAAGCTCAATCAACCCAAACAGGTGGAGATTGACGGAGAAAAGAAAACCGTCCCGTTTGAATTTCACTGCCCGTGCCATGGCTCGAAGTTCTATGCCGACGGGACAAACTACGCCGGTCCTGCACCAAAGCCCTTGCACTGGTATAGATTGGAAGTTGCGCCCGATGACGGCCAGCTTGTCGTGAACATGGGTGATGAAGTAGAACGCAATTTTCGATTAACTGTTTGATCCGCTGCCACTTTCACGAAGGAACGCACAATGGAAATTGTTGAAACGGCAAAGCGAGTCTACAACAAATTGATGTGGACATGGAAACCCGCGAGCGACAAAGAAGCGGGCGACGCGATCGTCAAGAACATTTTGCTGCACTGGTTCCCGAACAAGGTGACGAAGGGGAGCCTCTCATGGAGCTACTCCTTCTATCTCGGTACCATTTCCTTTGTGCTGTTCTTGATCCTTACGGTGACGGGAGTTGTGCTTATGTTCCTGTATGTGCCGTCGGTGGAGCGTGCATACGGTTCCGTGAAAGATATCGAGTACGTGGTATCCTTCGGGTGGCTTCTGCGTGGCATGCATCGCATTGCTGCTCATCTCATGGTGGCCGTCGTATTCCTGCATATGGTGCGTGTGTTCCTGACCGGCGCGTACAAGAACGGAAGTGCCGTCGGGGCGAACAGACCTCTCAACTGGATCATTGGTCTTGTGCTGCTGGTCGCGACCCTGCTTCTTTCCTTCACCGGCTACTTGCTGCCGTGGGACCAATTAGCGTACTGGGCGATCACGGTCGGCACCAACATCGCCAGTGCCGCGCCGCTTGTCGGCGAGTGGATACGCTTCCTGCTCCTGGGTGGCAACACCATTGACCAGGGGGCGCTGATCCGCTTCTATGTGTTGCACGTGTTCTTTTTGCCCGGCGTTGTTCTGCTTCTGTTCTCGTGGCACATGTGGCGCGTGCGGAAGGACGGCGGGCTTGCGATTGTTGACCATGAAGTCCTGGAACAAAAAGCGGAGAGGGTTCCTCCCATCACATCAAAAACCTATTCGCTTCTGGGCATCACCAACGGCACCACCGTACACGTGGAGAACACGATGGTGGATGAGGAGAAGAACACAGTGCCCTCGACACCGCATCTGACGCGTCGCATTGGCGTGGTGAGTGCCGCAACGCTCGTCGCGGTTGTTCTGCTGACCCTTGTGTTCCGCGCACCGCTCGAAGCTCCAGCCAATCCGGCAGTGACCCCGAACCCGGCGAAAGCACCGTGGTACTTCCTCTGGCTTCAAGAGATCGTCACGATTACGACCGTAAAGGTCGGATCGTTCACCATCAATGGCGCGCTGATCGGCGGCATTCTCTTGCCGGGCTTGCTCTTGGCGCTTGCTGCCTGGTGGCCTTATCGCGACAAGTCCGGCATCACCAGCGTCGGCGTGTGGTTTGCGGCAGAGCGGAAAAGGCAGAACATGGTATTTCTCGCCATCTGTCTGCTGGTCATTCTCTTCACGATCATCGGAACGTTTCTGCGCGGACCATATTGGAACTTCTACTGGCCGTGGGAGTCGTGGCCGGAGATGCCGGTGAAGTTCTAACATCTGAAATCACCTTGTAAGGATGACCATGGATCACAAGACAATCAAAGACAAACTCACGTTCGTGAAGCGGGACAGATTCCTGCTCAGTCTTGCCGGCATTGCTGTGTTTGTGTTGATGGGGTTCATCACCTACAACTCTCTCACGCCGGAGTGGCAAAGCTATCAGCGAGAGTTCCGAGATCTGGTGGAGGAGAAATTTGGACCGGACCGGGCAGCGACGGCGCCGAGAGGTTTGCAGCAAATCTATGTGAAGGAACTGAACAGAATAGATCGCTGCGTTACCTGTCACCAGGGCGTTGAATGGAAAGGATTGGAGAACGCGCCCGAACCATTTCGGACACACCCCAAGGAAATTCTGGAGAAACATCCCGTCAACAAGTATGCATGCACAACATGTCACGGCGGACAGGGCTACGCAACCGACATGCATGAAGCTCATGGGTTGATCAAGGACTGGGAAGAGCCGTTACTCGGCCGTGAACTCGGAGAGTTCTACGTCATGAGCGACAAGAAAGCCCTCATGCAAATGAACTGCAACTCCTGCCATCGGTATGATAAGCGTACGGCGGGAGCGGACTATATCAACCGGGCGAAAGAGCTGGTGCTGCAAAAGGGCTGCCGTGCGTGCCACGTGATCAATGGGCGCGGCGGGACGGTCGGTCCGGACCTAACCTACGAAGGCATGAAGGCCCCGGAGCAATTCAACTACGAGCGCATCAAAGGCTTTCTTTCCGAGTTCAGCTGGCAGGTGGCCCACCTGAAGAACCCAAAGGAACTTGTGCCCGAAACCGTAATGCCGAACTTCAACTTCTCCAGTGCCGATGCACAGGCACTTGCCATGTTGGTGATGAGTTGGAAGAAAGAACACATCCCGATCGACTACATTCCCGGTCACAACTTCCGCGATGTGCCGACGCCGGAAGAAAAGGAGAAGGAAGAACGGATGCTGCGGGGGCCGGGCGCATTCTTCGTGAAAAAGAACTGCTTCGTTTGCCACTCCGTGTCCACGCTGGGCATTGACGCTGCTGCCCAGATCGGCCCGGATCTCGCACTCGCCGTCGAAGACGTTCAGTCCCGCTTTGGCCGCACGTTAGATGATTTCCTCGCCAAGCCAACGGGCACGATGGAGGTTGTTCTCTCGACCATGATTACGCTGACGCCCGAAGAACGAGCGGAAGCGATCGGCAAGCTGCGCCATGCGTACGAGTTGTATCAGACCCAGAGGAAAGCGGAGCAGGTTGCCAAAGGAAAGTGACGTCCATGATTCAGTATCATCCACAAGCAATCCCGGACAGTAAGGTCCGGGCAACATCCAACATACCACAGAAGGAGTCAACAACGATGAAACACATTGCTCTGGCACTTGGAGCCCTTGCCGTGATAGCGGCAGTACTTATGGGCTGCGGGGAAGAGAAGAAGGGGCGTGGGGCACGGTCGGATGTGCAGGAGGCCGCGCTCGCCACCTATGTGGCACCCGGCGACCTGGACAAGTATTACCTCTTCAAGTCGGGCGGCCATTCAGGTCAGGTGTATATCTACGGCGTACCGTCAATGCGGCATATTGCCACGATTCCCGTCTTCACACCGTATCCGGCTACGGGGTATGGCTTCGACAAGGAGTCGAGGGAAATGCTTGGCGGTTACACATGGGGCGATGCGCACCATCCGTCGTTGAGTGAAACCGACGGCAATTACGATGGTCGCTGGTTGTTCATCTCCGACAACGCCAACAACCGCATGGCACGCATTGACCTGCGCGATTTCAAGACGAAGCAGATCCTCGGTCCTATTCCCAATGTTTCGGGCAACCACTGTTCGTCATTCGTTACGGAGAACACGGAGTACGTCCTCGCCGGCTCACGCTTCTCGATCCCCTTGCCGAAAGGAACGTACGAAAGTATTCAAGACTACGCGACGAAGTACAAGGGGGTTGTCGCAGGCATTGCGGTTGATCCGAAGACCGGCGAGATGTCGCTCGGCTGGCAGGTGTTGATGCCGCCGTTCAATTATGATTTGGGCGACGCCGGTAAGGGTCCGAGCAAGGAATGGGGATTCTGGACGTGCTACAACAGCGAGCGCGCCACCGGGAAATTGGAAGTCACCTCTGCCCAGAAGGATCGCGACTATGTCGCGGCCGTCAACTGGGTTGCTGCCGAGCGAGCGATCAAGGATGGCAAGTTCAAGATGATCGGGGGCGTGAAGGTAATTGATCCGAAGGACGTGGAAGGGGTCGTCTATTTGCTTCCGGCAGCAAAGTCTCCGCACGGGGTGGATGTCAGCCCGGACGGCAAGTACATTATTGCCAGCGGCAAGCTGCAAAGCATCACCACCGTCTTCAATATCGAGAAGATGCTGACAGCGATCCAGAAGAAGGACTTCGAGGGCAACGAGGATGGCATCCCCGTGCTCCGCTATGATGCCGTCAAGGATGCTGAAGTCAACGTCGGTCTCGGCCCGCTGCATACGCAGTTCGACGACAAGGGCAATGCGTACACGTCATTGTTTGTCGAGAGCGCCGTTGCCAAGTGGAAGCTTGGCACATGGGAAGTAGTGGACAAAGTTCCCGTCTCCTACAACATCGGCCATCTGACGGCATCCGAGGGCGACACGAAGAACCCGACGGGTGAGTACCTTGTTGCGCTCAATAAGTTGTCGCACGGACGTCACCTTAGCGTCGGTCCCTCGCAGCCCGAATCCTCACAACTCATTGATATCAGCGGCGAGAAGATGAGCCTGTTGTATGATGCTTTCACCGAACCCGAACCACATTATGCTCAAATGATCAAGGCGGATAAGCTCAAGCCGATTGAAGTCTATCCGAAGGAAGAAAACAAGCATCCCAAAGCCATCTGGGATGTGAAAGACGCGAAAGTGACACGCAGCGGCAAGAATGTCGAAGTGTTGATGACCGCGGTCCGTTCCACGCTCGAACCTACCGTCATCGAGGTGAACAAGGGCGACAAGGTGACGATCTATCTCACCAATATCGAACAGACAACGGATGAGCTGCACGGCTTCGGCCTCAATGAATACAACATCAACGTTGTAGTAGATCCCGGCGAGACGAAGACGATCGAATTCGTTGCCGACAAAGCCGGCGTGTTCCCGTACTACTGCACCAACTTCTGCTCAGCGTTGCATCAAGAAATGCAGGGCTACCTGTTGGTTAAGGGAAGCCCTGGGGTCGCATCGGCAAAGAAGAAGGCGAATGAGAAATCGGTTGCGGAGAACTGATGCACGACGGGTGGGTAAGGAGCCTCAGCAAGGCATCTATGTGTTGAATCATGAATCTTCACCCGAACCCCTCCATACAGCGAGGGGTTCGGGGTGAAAATGAAAGGAAGGAAGCTCCATGCAGAATCTTATCAATAAGGCGACGGCGTTCTTTGATACCCCAATAGATCTCCGCAGCCGTGTGCTTGTGCTCGTGGGCGCGCTGATTCTCCTGCCCACATTCTTTTTCCCGTTGTGGACTATGACGTTGTACTCCAATCAGTTTCCTGATGGGCTGGTGCTCAAGATCTACTCCTACAAGTTGGAAGGCGGCAAGACGCCGAACCGCGACGACTTGAAAGAGATCAATGCACTCAACCATTACATCGGCATGAAGCCGCTGCAGGAAGAAGATTTCACCGAGTTCAAGTGGATTCCGTTTGTGATTGGCGGCGTGATGCTGCTTGCGCTGCGTGTCGTCGTGATGGGGAAGATGTCGTATCTGGTGGACCTGTTTGTTCTGTTCACCTACTTCGGGCTTTTCTCGCTCTGGAGTTTCTACCACAAACTGTACTTGTACGGTCATGACCTTGACCCGACTGCGGCGGTCAAAGTGCCGCCGTTCACGCCCCCAATGTTCGGGCATTCCACTATGGCGAACTTCGAAGTGTACAGTTTTCCGGCAGCAGGTTCCTACTTCATGGCGGTGATGCCTTTATTCCTGCTTGCCGCAATGTGGTTATCGCGTCAAGCGTGGTTGAAACAGAAACGAGCCTGAGCTTGTAGCAAGTGTGTGAGCCATGACTATCGCGAAACCGATCATACCTAAAGAGCACGGCGGATGGGCTGTATTGTATGTGCCGATGGCTGTCGGTGCTGCGATTGCCGGTGGGTTGACGCTCAACGTCTTGTTGCTTGCGCTTTCCGCCTTGGGCGTTTTCTTGAGTTATTCACCTGTGCACATGATTCTTCGGCACAGGTACGTCACTCCGCTCCCGAAAGAAAAGCTTCGTAATGCCGTCTTCTGGAGTGGAGTGTATCTTGCCTTTGGCACCGTGTTCATGGGTCCGCTCCTTGCGCAAGGATACTGGCTGCTTCCCGTCATCGGGTTTGTTGGAGCGGCAGCGTTCTTCGGCAATTTCTTACTGACGCGTCGTGCGTCGAAAACCATCCCGAGCGACATCGTTGCAGTGTTCGGACTATCGCTCAGCGCGTTATGTTCGTACTACGTGGTGACGGGCCAGATCACCTTGGAAGCAGTGATTGTCTGGCTGCTGAATTTGCTGTTCTTCTGGTCCAGCGTGTTCTACGTCCACATGAAGATTCGGGCATCAGCCCGAAAAGAGCCGCCGCGTGATGTGTCGGAGCGCTTGTCGCTTGGAGCGCTCAACATTCTGTACCACGTCGTGGTGGTGAGCATTGTTGTTGGATTGGCATTCTATCGTATCACGACATTGTACATTGTGCTTGCATTTGTGCCTATGCTTCTGCACGCGCTGTACGGAACGTACAAGCTCTCGCGCCGAGTAAAGTTTCAGCGACTCGGTTTCCTGCTGTTGGCGCAGTCCATACTCTTTGGTCTGTTGCTGTGGAGGGTGTGGGAATGAACATGAAGATTATGTTGGTGCTTGCTCTTCTTTGGTGGGGGATCGGCTCTGAGGGAACTTCAGCGTCCGAGAAGGATAAGAAACACGCCGAGCTTTCCGCAAGTGTTTCTCTCCAAGCGGCGATCGATGCAGCAGCCCCGGGAGACACACTCACGGTTCCTGCAGGAAGGTATCAGGGCAACATTCTGCTCCACAAACGTCTTGTCTTGATAGGCAAGGACACTCCTGTTCTTCGAGGAGAAGGGCAAGGGAGTGTCGTAACGATTGAGGCCGACTCCTGCGTGCTGCGCGGATTCGCCGTACAACGTTCAGGCTCCATGTTGGTGAACGAAGATGCAGGCATTCTTGTGAAGTCCTCTCATAATGTGATTGAGGCGAATACACTCGAGGACGTATTGTTTGGCATCTATCTGCTTCGTGCACACCACAATCGCATTCTTGACAACACCATTACCGGACGCCGGCATCTTGAAGTCGGTGAGCGCGGCGCCGGCATCCACGTTTGGAATTCTCTATACAACCGGTTTGTGGGGAACATTATCACGGACGCCCGAGACGGCTTTTACATTCAGAACGCCAGCCACTCGTACATCGAAAACAACACATGCTCCAACGTCCGCTACGGGTTGCATTACATGTACGCCGACTCCAACATCTTCCTCCATAACATGTTTCATGATAACGTTGCCGGCGCGGCGATCATGTACTCACGCGGGATCACCATGCGGCACAACGTCTTCTCGCACAACAGAGGGTTCTCCTCCTTTGGCATTCTCTTTCAGGATTGTCATGACCTCGTGGCCGACTCGAACGTCATCACAGATAATGTTGTGGGGATGTTCTTTGAAGCATCGACGAACAACATGTTCCGTCACAACGTCATTGCTCAGAACGACGTCGCACTGCAGATGTTCCAGAATTCGATTAACAATACATTCACCGAGAATATGTTTGTCGACAACCTCAGTCCGCTTGCCATTGTGGGGAGACGAACCGAGTCGCGCTGGAGCGTTGCCGGCCGCGGCAACTACTGGAGTTCGTACGACGGTTATGATCTCGATGGTGACGGCATCGGTGATGTGCCGATGAGGATTCAGAATGTCTTCCACTATCTCGAAGGGCAGAATGCCAATGTTCGTTTGTACTTATACAGTCCCGCCTCGCAAGCACTCGCAGCGGCTGCCAAAGCGTTTCCGATTATCATGATCAATGAGGAAGTGGACGAGCATCCGCTGATGCAGCCGTTCGATGCCCACGCGCTTCCTGCGGTGCAGGCGAGTCGCACCCTGGGCTCATCGCCTCGTGGGGACAGAAGCGGAAAGGCGTGGATTGCGTTTCCGCTCATCGGTCTGGTGGCACTGGGATTTCTCTATCATCGCATTGGAAGGAAACCGGCATGATACAAGTGGAACATCTGGTCAAGAACTTTGGGAAGTTCACAGCGGTGAACGATGTGTCGTTTACCGTGAAAGAAGGCGAGGTATTTGCCTTCCTGGGGCCGAACGGGAGCGGCAAAACCACGACGATGAAGTGCATCGTGGGACTGAACGTGCCGACAGCGGGGCGGATTTTGATCAACAACGTCGATGTGCAGCGCCATCCGAAGGAGACGCGGCAATTCGTGAGCTACCTGCCGCAGCGCGTCGTGTTTCCGGAGAATCAATCGGCGCGGGAGGTGATGCGTTTCTATTGCCGGTTGCGCAAGCTGCCGCTGGAGCGTGCTGATGAAGCGTTGGAGCGTGCGCGCTTTAACGGTTTTGCCGACAAACCCGTGAGCGAGTTCTCCGGCGGGATGATTCAGCGCCTCGGACTTGCCGTCATTGCTCTTCCCGACGCGCCGATCCTCCTGCTGGACGAGCCGACGGCAAACCTCGATCCGCAGGGAGTGAAGCGATTCCGGGAGTTCATCCTCAGCCAAAAAGAAAATGGCAAGACGATCATTTTCTCCACGCACTTATTGCAGGAAGCGGAACAGCTTGCCGACCGTGTGGGAATCTTTGTCGGGGGGAGGATGGTTGCGCAAGAGTCCATTGAAACACTCCGCAGAACGTATCTCGCAAGCAGAACCATCGAAGACATGTACTTACACTACGTTGGAGAACACAATGATGAACACTAAAGAGCTGTCACAACGGCCTCACGTGCTCGGGGCAGCACTTCTCTCCGTTGTTGTGCTGCTTGGATGCGGAGCGTCGAAGATCGAGCCGGTGGATATTTTCCCGGAGGACAACTGCGCGCAGTGCCGCATGGCGATCTCGGAGGTGCGGTTCGCATCGGAGATCATTGATATGCACGGCGAGGTATACAAGTTCGACGACCTTGGGTGCATGCTCACGTTCAGGAACAAGCGGAGCGACCTGAAGATCAATGCCACGTTCCTGAAAGATTATGAGACGAAAGAGTGGGTGCCCTATGAGCGGGCCGTCATCGTCGAGACGAGCATCGAAACCCCCATGGGGTCGGGCAAGGTTGCCTTTGCCGACGCGAAGAGGGCAAAGGCGATCAGAGAGAAATTTCCCACGTCGGGCAAGAAGCAGAGCTGTTCCGAAGCATGCTGCGGATGATCACCCACCACCTCTTACGCATCTACACCAGTGGACTATGTATCTTGAAGGAGAATCTCCATGGACCTGAAAGCCGTCCTCGACATCGCGCGCCAGGAACTCGTCATCAACATCCGCAACAAGTGGACGATGATTTTTGCGGTCGTCTTTGGCGCACTGGTGGTGAGCATCTCGTATTTCGGCATCATGGCCGAAGGGTTTTCGGGGATGCAGAACTTTACGCGTACCTCGGCGAGTCTGCTCAATCTTGTCCTCTACATCGTGCCGCTTGTCGCCCTGACAATGGGAACACTGAGCTTTACCGGCGACAAGGGTTCCACGGAGCTTCTCTTTTCTCAACCTCTTTTCCGGAGTGAGATCCTGCTCGGCAAACTCGTCGGCGTGTTCTTTTCCATCGCGCTTTCCACCCTTGTCGGCTTCACGCTTGCTGGAGGTGTTGTGATTGCCGCGAACGGCGGGGAAGGGCTTTCGCGGTATGCGTCGTTTGTGGTTCTTTCGCTCGCGCTTTCGCTCGTTTTTTTGAGCATCGCCGTCCTCTCCTCCACCATCGGCCGCAGGAAGTCCAAAGCGTTCGGAGTGGCGCTGTTCCTCTGGTTCTTCTTTGTCCTCTTCTATGATCTCCTTGCACTGGGAGGAGTGATGCTCTTGAAAGGGAAAGCGGCGAACACGTTTCTGTTTCTCTCCGTCTTCGGCAATCCGGTGGATATGGTGCGTGTTGCCACGTTGATCATTCTCGACAATGTGGCCATCTTTGGTGCTGCAGGAGCTGCGATGCTGAGGTTCCTCGGCGGTCAGACAGCGAGCCTGTTTCTCCTTGTGGCCGGACTCATGGTGTGGGGAAGCTTGCCGCTGTTGATCGCCGTGCATATGATGAAACGACAGGATATCTGAGCGTCAGGCCCCAATGCATGAGACGGGTTCTCGTTTTCGTTGTAACAGTCGTTGCGGTGGCTGCAATTGCGTACTGGCTTGCCACGCGTCAGGACCGGGTAGAGGAAGAACACTACGAGCGTCAGGAGACAGAGCTTGTTGTGGCCAACCTCGCCCATTCTCCAATTACTCTTTTCAAAGCCGGTCGAACGCTCGACGACACAACAAGAGTTGACGGCTTCGATGGACAGCGCATCTGGCTTGCACCCGGAAACTATTTCCTTCAAAGTGTACAACACGGACGGATTCAGTACTATCCTGTTCCGTTAACGGGGTACCGTTGCGGACCCGACGAGGATGGCTCCTATCTCGTGACCATTCGTCCGGCGCCGAGGGAATTCCCTCCAAGGCTTCTGAGCACACTGCCGGAGTTTGTGTTGATCCCGAGCGGCACATTTCTGATGGGTGATCGTCAGAATCCTCGTGAGCCGCACTATGTTTGGGTGCCGGGATATTTCATCGCGCCGTTCGAAGTGACGAACGAAGAGTTTCGTACGTTCCTCGGTGCGGAAGATGGTTACCATGATGATGCACATTGGACTGTCGAAGGGAGGAAATGGCGCATGAGCATGCGCTCGCAGGCAAGCGCACTCCTCACGCCCGCGGACGAAGACTACGAACGTTTTGGCAAGGCGGACTTGCCTGTCACGTGGGTGACGTGGTTCGAGGCGAACGCGTTCTGCAAATGGCTCACCCGCCGCTTTCCTGGCTGGTTGTTCACTCTGCCGAACGATGCGGAATGGGAGAAAGCCGCCCGCGGTCCAGACAATCTTGATTATGCCTTGAGCATGTCCGTCAGTGATGCCGAAGCCTCGTGGTATAATTGGCGGAAGAATCCTGACGCTCCCACTCCGCTCTTCGGCGTCTCAACCACGGGGAATGTGTTTCGCACCAACAGATACGGGCTGTACCACATGACGGGTAACGTCGTCGAGTGGACACAGTCCATCGACAAACCGTTCAACCGCGACCATCCCTTCGTTGAAGATGAGCGCAACTACGACGATGCCAGGGGAAAACGCACTGCACGCGGAGGCTCATGGTACAGTGCGGCCATATCGTATCTCTACATTCCTTATCGCGATAGCTTCCAACCCGAGCACAGTACGCAAGACATCGGATTCAGGATTGTAGCGAAAGCCCTGCCGTAAGCACGAAGGAGGCGACCCTCATTCAAGAATCAATCTACGGCGCAAGCGTGCCCTCGTCGGGTGAATGAGAGAGAAGAACGAGCGTTGATACTCGCCGCCGATTTTCCTATATTGGTTTGCGTTTTGAACGCGGCCGTAGCTCAACTGGATAGAGCATCAGCCTACGAAGCTGAGGGTTAGGGGTTCGACTCCCTTCGGCCGCACGCGAAACACAGCGTCCCGCCTGCCACGACACGCAGACGGGACGCTTTGGTTTTGCTTGGTTAGCTTCAGTTAACGGAGTACATGAAACTCCACGCGACGGTTGTTGGCGCGGCCTTCGGGCGTGGCGTTCGAGTCGATGGGGTCGGCGCTGCCGAAGCCGGCAACGAGAAGACGCGCCGGATCGATGCCCCGACGAACCAGCCAATCCTTCACGGCTTGTGCGCGCCGCAAGGAGAGTGCACGGTTGAGCGCTGCGTTGCCAACGTTGTCGGTATAGCCGGCAATTTGCACGCGGAGCGTAGGGTCGGCCGCAAGAGCGCTGTACGCCCGTTCAAGCACTACCTCTGCAACGCGCAGAAGTCTGGCACTTCCCGAGACGAACGTCACGCCATCGAGCGTAATCGGCTTTCCTTCCTCCTGTAGCATTTCATGCGAACGTGGCGCTGGAGCGCGATCATCGGCTGGGTTTCGCGGATCGCTTTTGCGAAGAATCTCGGCGCCATCGTTCACTCCGCCGCCATCGGTGTCCGCTTTCAGCGGGTCGGTCTTGTAGGTTCGAATCTCCTCGAAGTCCGTCAGCCCGTCTCCGTCCGTGTCGGAATTGGCGGGATCGGTCCGGTATGAACGAACCTCGTCCCAATCGGTCAGCCCGTCACCATCTGTGTCTCCCTTCAGCGGGTCGGTGTTGTACTTGAGCACTTCATCACCGTCAGTAAGGGTATCGCTATCGGTGTCGATCCTCAATGGATCAGTGCCGTACTTCAAAACCTCGTCGCCGTCGGTAAGACCATCGCCGTCGGTGTCGGGTTGAGACGGGTCCGTTCTGTATTTGAATACTTCATCACCGTCACTGAGGCCGTCTCCGTCGGTGTCGGTGGCGGTAGGACTTGTTTTGTAACGTCGCACTTCTTCGCCGTCCTTCAGTCCGTCGCCGTCGGTATCCGGTTTAGTGGGATCGGAGCCGAGTTGTTCTTCCATCGCGTTGGTAAGTCCATCGTTGTCATCGTCGTCGCCGGCACCTGAGCCGAGGTAGAAACTCAGCCCTGCCTTGACGCTTCCGTACCAATCCACGGTTTTGAAAGCGTAGTTCTCGGTCTTGTCGTCCAGAGCACGAGCGCTCGCTTCCATGAGGAATGAAAGACTGTTGTTGATATACGACTCAAATCCGACGCCGACGGGAAGATGAATGGACGTGTAGTACTTGTTCGCCGGGTAGTGCACCAGGGTGGTGCTCCGTTTGTATGCCATGGCACCTGCGCCCGCGTAGATGTAGGGTGCGACACTGCGACCGGGTGCAAGGTGAATCCAGACGACGAAATTCAGATTCGTAGCGCGCAACTTCAGATAGTTTTCGGGCAGTTCGGGAACATAGATTGGATCCTGGTACGCCTTGAGATCCTCGTATCCGCCTAACACGCCCAGTGACAAGAAGGGCGAAACCCCGTAACGGATGAACCCTTCCCCGCCAATGCCAACTTTCCTCTTGTTCATGTCGTTGACCCAGAGGTTCGCTCCCCCCTGGACTCCGATCGCCCATCGTCCGGCTGTACTCTGTGCAAGGCTGGTGCCGACGGCCAGAGCCGTCGTCATCAGCATCAGAGTGAAGAGGGAGCGGCGTCTCTGCATCACGGGATTCTCCTTCGGTAATGTGTCGTGAAAATGAGTCATGGAGATGAAATGGTAACAACAGGGGAGGCACGCGCATCATCAAAACTTGCTCGCAAGATATTGTATTTGCAAGCCAATGTCAACGCGAGTGCGTCATCTACGTCACATAGCGTATCGCAGAGTAAGAGTGTCGTAGTTGTAGGAAATGGGGGATGACAACCGAAGCGGAGATTGATGTTTCAGCGTGGATTCGGCAAGTCGGGAACGACGGTCCAAACGGAAGTGGGACTGGCGCCCGAAATTCGCTGCTTATTCGTTACCTATTGAGGCAAAGGTAATAATCGTCGCAGAACTCTGCCGGGCGTTCGTAGTCGTCCTGTGCGCGTTCAAATCGGTCAAGCTAATAGTTTGCAAAGCCGTCATTGACTCTTCTGCTTTCTCAAACCAGTCTTTGGCTGAGAAGAAGAACGCATCCTCACGCGGATACCTTGGTTGTCCGTGAGTTCTCTCCATCTTTTCAGCTTGGGGAGGGTGTACGCTATCACAGCAAGCTCATCTCCTCTCTACAATTCGATCGAGGTGCGAGGATTCAACGGGAGTGATTGTCCACGGCGGATGCCAACGAGGATAGCGGGGTTTTCATCGTCCCTATGCTTAGTGAAAACATCGGCAGCTTCAGCGAATGTTTTTCCCTCGAAGAGAGTATCCCACACGTCTTGTGGAATGTCCGCTTTTCCATCTTCACGTTGGCTTGCAAGAAAGTAGATCTCGCAGGTGTCCACGCTGTAGGAGAGCAGCTCATCGTACACCTGAGTGATCTTGCCGGAAAAAGCCGATTGTGCGAGAATGCCTAACCCAAAGTCCTGATGGCACACCACATCGTGGGCGCCGGCATCACGGATAGTCCCATCTTGCGGTGGTTCAGGACTTCAGCACATATGCGTGGGCAATGTTCCTCGGGGATCTCCTTTTCTTTGCAGAGACTGCGGAGCGCAAGGACGTTCAGCGCTGTCTTAGCATCCGGGTCTTCCTCGTTGTCGTCGGCCATGATGATGACGCTGCGGGCTTCATGGGCGCCAATGCGTTCCAGCACCTTTTTGTCAAACGTAGCACCGCTGACGAACGTAACTCCTTTGGAGTCAAATTCGACGAAGTGAGCGGTGTCCACCTTCTGCTCATTAAGCACGATGATGTTGTAGGCACCGGCTCCCACTTCGCCTGCCTGAAACAATTCGCGCAGAACTCGCTCTGACGCGGATTCCATCCGATTAGCAGCAGGTTTCTTTTTGCGATGTTCTTGGCCGTTTGAATAACTCCTGATGTGCGGTGAATAATTTCTGAGGCAAACTGCCCCGTCATGTAGGCAACCACTAACAGCCCTGATATAAGCATCACGACGGAATCGACCCATCCCTCACTAGTGACCGGAATTCTGTCTTCGAAACCGCTGAAGAGATACACAAGACTGGAAAGCGTGGAGGCCTTCAGGTTCGCAAAATTGGCATTAACTTCTTTCTCGAACAGATACATAGCTGCTGATCCAGCGAGCCAGAGTAAGCCGAGCAAGGAGAGGGTACGCATCGTTCGCCACAACATTCGGTGGAACAGGAAAGGACGAACGGACCGGCTGAAAAGAAGCGAAAGATGTCGTGCCAAGAGCCTGAAGAACATAAGTCTGAGGCGGCGCAGATTTGAGAGGGCCAGAACCATGCATGCGAGCACCATAAAAAAAGTCCACGGAAACCAGTGGAGATAGGCCTGCGAGCGCATTGCGAAGGGAAGATTGCGAAGCGCATCCTCTGCACCCGGATGCAGTGCCACTGCTGATCGGTCTGTGAGTTGGAGGATTGTACTCAACGTGATGCCTGATCGTGAGAGACGCAGCACGGATGTTGGCAGTGCAGCATCTTGTAACAATGCGGTCGTGAGGCGTTCCACAATGCCCGGCGGCAAGTTGGCCTTGCACACCAACACGGTGAAAACAGCAATAGTTGTGATGGAGCGGCCTTGATTGGGATAGGTGTGTTCGGGAATTGTTGTGGTGACGTAATACGGTGAGCTACCGTGAAGCAGATCCAGCTCAGGAGTAGTGAACGCCAGTATGCGAAACGCAGGGTCAGATAATAGAGCTGCAACTTGTGGATGGGGCACATTGGAAATGAAGAACCCGGCTTGAACCTGACGGTGTTGCAGCGCGTTAGCGAGTTGGCTGGAAGACTGTACGGCCACGTTGGTGTATGTTAGCTCCAGGGTCTTGAGAATCTCCGATGCCGTAAAATACGTTCCACTTCTTTCACGCCCCAGGGCTACTAATCGTGAGGACAACACATCAAGTCCTTCTCCGCGCAATTCGGGTCCTACGACGATCTGCACGTGCTCTTGCATCAACACGAGCACGGCACGCCAGGGAAGTGCTTCTGCCGGACGGTTACTTGTTCTGGAAAGATATCCGATTACATCGTGCTGTGCCAGAGCTAACTCTGCCTGTCCCTCCTCAAGGAAGCGGAGGTTATCGAACGAAGCCCCGCTTGTCAGCACTTCAATTGGTGTGTCGACAAGAGAGTCCTTTGCAGCGTCTCGAATTGCCTCGCCAATGATGCGATAGGTGCCATAGGGCGGGCCGGTGGCAAGACGAAGCGGGGACTGGGCGGGAGAAACAGGAAGGTCAAGGAGAGTGATGAGAACTGTGAAGCGTATGCGGAACGAGCTCAGCGTCATGTGCTTATGCGATCTGAGTCTTTCCCCACGTATCAGACTTATCAGAAATTGATATGAATCAGCGGGGAGAATGCTATGTAGCTGTCATAATGCCACGGCGGAAGTTTGCCTGTCCGAAAAGCCTTGAAGTATCGCAAGTCTATCCCAAAGGTGTTTCTGAGAACCAACAAGGATTTCACCACGAAGAACCCGAAACCTTCACTTGCATTATAATTGGCATTTGTTGTTATGACGTATTGAAGGACACTTCCTTCCTCCGCAACCCCGAATTCGATGAAGGGAACAACGTTTCTCCGCGTGGGTTCGATCCTCTCGATCAGCTTCGGCGGCGACGGAACACGCGAGATGTGGTGGAGGTCGTGCCACGTAAGCCCAACGCCTACTTCAAAAATGCCGAGGTGGTGGAGATGCGCCGATACTGTTACGTAGTTGCGGACTGAGTAGAACGTCGGTGGAATGCCGACGGGGTATTGTTCCTTCTCTTGGACAGCAAGAGACATCTCGAAATTGCATTCAAGGTACTGGACAATGTCTAAATCTAGCGAATCTCTTCTCTTGTATGGAGTGTATGTCCCCCTAAGATACACCGACGACCCAGACCCGTGGAGTTTCCGTTCCTTGAACAATGAGTTTGCCGATCGCTCTTTCGGATCGCCGGGTACAGAAAAATTAATTGGCTCTTCGATGCCGGCTGTAATGCTGAAGGCAGTGTAGTTTCTATTACGTATCGTCCAGTCATCGATGTAACTTACCTTCAGTGCGGCAACGATGCTTCCCTTGAACCAGAAGGGCAAGTCCAGATTGTCATTGCCGAGCCTGCCGATTGCCGACACACGCCACCATTCATGTGTGGGCAATGTTGACCAGAGCATAATCTCTGGATCGAGGGCATGAAAGTATAAATCATAACGACGTCCTTGGACCGAGCTAAACCTCTCCTTGTAGCGTTCAGCTTTGAGCTTGTCGTACAATTGTTTGCCCAGCGCATTTTCGATAAGGACGAAATCCTCAAGTACACCCAGGCTTTCGATAGCTGAGGATTGGTGTCGTTCGAATTTGATCTGTTCGATTTCATCATCATAGTATCGCTTGCGGCACACGATGCGGAGTTCTCCCGCGGAGGCCCATTGAGCGAGTCTTTGACTGTTGGCGAGAATCCTTGCCACTTCATCTTGGGCTACCGTGTTCGGGAGATTGCTCATCAGTTGTACGAGCACTTCTTTGATCGTTCGCGGATCGATAATGACCCAGCGTTCCTTGTCGGCATCAAAGGGGGAGGTGTTAACGTTGATTCGCTGATAGAGCCTGTCCAATTCCTCATTAGCTTGCGCAACGGCGCTCGCAAGAGGAAGGAAGTGGAGAGCGAAAACAAGTTCGATGAGAGCGCATCTTGACATGGGCCTAGTCCTCATTTCAGGTTTTCATCAAAACCGAAGCGGTACCGCAGTTGCAAGAGAGAGCCTCTTTCTGCTTCCCAGGGAAGCGAGCTTCGCCCCACCGATCGGGTAACCGCCATGAACTCGACCCGCACTTGGTGCGGAGTACTCTCAAAAACCTTGATCCACGGCGTAAGAGTCAGACGGTTGTCGAAGAATCGTATGCCTGCACCAAGCCTGGCGTCGTCAGACGCGTGAGTGTAAGTTAATGCTACCAAAGGCCGGACCTGGGTTAGAGCTGAAATGAGAGACGACGACAGCACGGAGTTTTTCGTCGAGTCGTAATGCACCTGCCACACATTGTACGAGCCGGCTCCAATGTCGAGGCGCATGCGGTTGTACGATGCATTATCGAAATTCCAAAAATAGGAGAACGCGGCTTCCCACTGAATAGTTGAAAAATACGCTGATGGCAGCCCGTTCTCTGTAAATATCGTGTGGGGTTTGGCGAAATCCTTAGCTCCTCCGGAATAGTAGAAGCTCATGAAGGGAAGGCGATCATTGAAAGGTCGCCCCACTTGAGCTTCGAATGACACCCCCGAGGTTACATTGAGTTTTGCCGGGTGAAGAGCAAAAACAGGTGTTGCCCTATGAAGGTTTGCATGTATGATAAAGCTGCCGGTGTTGACCGGTGAGCGACCACGAATGTGAAGATCAATAAAGAAACTAGTATCGATGTTAGCGTTCGATCCAGCAGGCACGATAAGGAACCGAATGCCCCACGAAAGATATGGTGCCTGGTAGGAAAGAAGATTTAGCACTCTATCGCCAAAACCAAAATCCACCCCAAATCCTCTAACGCCGAGCCATGTCCTCTCGCTGAATATTCGGGACGAGAAGCTCAGTCGCGAAAATGTCACATCAAGAGCAAGCGGTTCAATGAAAAAGACTTTCTCGAAGGGGAATGAAGAATGGACCCGGGCGTAATTAAGATAATCTTGATTATGATCTGCTACATGACTTAGTCCTGGGTTGCTACGACGAAAATCGGGGCCGATCTGATTCGTTTCAGCATGGCGCTCTCGAACAAATTCTTGCAGCCTTTCGTACTGTTGTGTGTTATTCTTTTTCATGTCGAAGAAGTCACGAAGTGCAACAACGGTCACCGGGGGGTGCTGCTCCCGTTTGGACCTTGTATACATTCCGCCGCGCGTAATCGTCTCTCCAACTTCTCGAAGTGTCAGCAGAATTGGCTGGTTTCCGTTTTCTGGGAGATAAATCAATTGATATTCGTAGGAGGCCGTAATTTGGGCGGTATCCCCGGAGCTTCCTCCCGTTACTTCGAAATCCTCCTTCAGCTGGAACACCCTTCCGTTCTGGAGGTGTATTGTATCTTGGTTGAACTTCTCCTGAAAATCTCTCTTCCGAAATCTGATCGCGAATAAACGGGAGTATTTCGCGTCGTTCTCAATTTTGAGTTGCACCTTGTGGTAACCAAGAGACGGGGGACTCTGTGCCATTCCTCGGTCAAGCGTAACGATCCAGGGGGCGAGCAACAAGAAGAAGTAGTATCTGACGCGCAGTGCCGGCTTCATTTTGAAGAGAAAACTCTTGCTGTGAACGATTTGGTCTGGACATTGAATTGGTCTTGGAAAGAAATCGTTACCGTAACTTCTGCAGGCCGTCGTGAGGAGTATCGTCTCAGATAGTCGTGGTTTGGGATAAGATGAAGAATGCCCCACAATTCGTCCTTGACCCAATTGCTTTCCATGAATGCTTCAGGAGCAGAGCACGTGACCGAGGGAGCCCCCTTCGGTTCGGGCGGCGTAACAATGATCCCAGTCGGTGTTCGAGTAACATAAGCAAAACGGAACTCCGCAGGATTCAGAAATGCCATTGTCATGTTTGCATCGAGAGTACTCAATGAGTCCGTGCTACCACGTGCCTTCTTGTCTGAGAAATCTGCTGCCTCATTCCAAGCAGTGAGGATTTCGAGCAGAGCGGGCTTTCGTATGGTAAAACGCCATACGGAGGAGTCAACGCCCGATGTTCTTGGATTCCTGAAGCGAAACGGTGTGCCGTTGTATAATGCCCGAATGGTTATAGGACGCTCAAGGTATCGTAAGCTCATCTTCCACACGGTGTCAATCGGAACGACAGTACCCTGTCCCGACAATAGCAAGGATGACGAATTCAGCAGCTCATATGAGTAGAGAGTATAGTTGCTGTGGCCGGCAGCGAAGTCGAAATACGCACTTTGACCGTAGTAGTAGTGCCTGTTAATCTCCGGATTCAAAACAGGCCACCGCGCCTCAACTATCCAGTAGGCGCCGTAGCGATGTATGCGCCTGTCAACGCCCCTGCCCTCGATAATGCGCACAACGTAGAAGATTCCTTCCCTGGGGAGGCTGAACCGCGTGATAATGTTTTGGTCGGAAGGCCGACCCTGTACTTGGCACACCCCAAGACTAACGGTGTCACGGCCTTCGCGATCGGCAAAGATCGTACACGTAGCCCGAGGCGTACCTTCCCAATAGACCAACGGGTCAACGACTTCAATCTCGTTTCCCACCAACTCAACCCTTGTTCCTTTGTACTTAAGCTCTTCGACTCGAAAGGGCCTTGGGTTCAGAACAGAATTCTGACCAAGACATATCGAGTAGAGGACAAGCAGGATGGAGAAGAGTGCTACTTTCTTGTCTACGGCTCTCCTATCTGCAGCGGTTAGCACGGGCATGGTGGCAGAGGTCTCATTTGTTCGCGTGCAACGATTTCAAAGTCAAGCGAGTTGCTCGGAACGAGCAGGCTGTCGCCGAACACTTTGGTGAGTTCTTTTTGTAATTCGCTTCGAAGGCGTTTGGGCAAATAGTCTGGCATCGTTCGAGTAACCTTGGCCGAAATGCTGAAGTGATACGTTCCTTCGCTTGTGAAGACTCTTTGGATTATGCAGTTTCCGACTGTGTCAATCGAGTATGGAAGCTGGGCACCACTCTGCTGGTCAATAATCGTGTACGTTACCTTCCGTCGTTCAGATTCGGAGACAAGGTTAAGTATCGGAACGAGAATACTAACCGTTTCAGGGTGTGCTATCTCCACACGCTGGCCACCTCTCGTAAACGTGGTGACAGAGACGGTCTTCTGTTGTGGCGGGAGCAATTGCAGTTTCTGCGAGTAGATCGCTTTCAGATCGCGTACTCGAACGACTTGTTGCTCAGCCTCGTCGCGATCGACAATGAAAATGAGAAGCTCAAGAATCATCGCGACGTAGAAAAGAAAGTAGATGCTGATTTTCATTCCCCTCCCCCCGGACTTTTCTTTTGCTTCAGCAAAGTGATTTGATTTTGAAGGGTAGTAAACTTCTCGTCTAGCTCTTTATTGAGTCGCCTTACGCTTTCCGATAGGGCATTCAAATCCTCAGTCAAAATGTCCCCAACGTTCGAAGAGTGATGTGTGCGATTGGTCTCCTCTGGTTTGTAGAACATGAGGAACCCCAACAACGAGATCAGAAGAAACTCTAACAGAAGCGCTGCGATCAATAAGGACGGATCTTCGCGAGACATCAACTGAATTCCCCGGAAGCCCACAAGCACGATCAGGATTGCTGCGCCCCAATACGCCAGTGCTTGCACGTTGTTTTCATACTTGGGCACAATTTCGACAACCATCCACTTGGAGAAAGGGTGCTTTCCTCGAAGGTGCTGTTGCTGTTGAGGGTTTTTGTAGAACGTGCTTAGTTCCTTAAGAGAATCTCCGAACGTTGGAAAGCCAAACGTAATAATGCCCCCGATCCATTCAAAGAGCTTCCCTTTCGCGAGCGCGTCTACTGCCCTAAGCGCAAGTACAAGGAGGAAGGCCGTAGGAAAAACATAAACCCACCACTGCACGACAAATGTGTTTTCCCCTATAGTAATTCGCTCACCCCACGGAAGAATTTCTGCAACCTTCGATGTCAACCAGAGGAGACCCAACCCTGCCGCAATAATGAGAAACAATCCTCTGATTGGATGGGCCGGCTCTTGGTTTTCTGCCTCCGGGTTCATGTTAGCTGGGGACTGGATGTGCCTGTCTGGAACGACGGGTTTGGTCTGGGGCTCTTGGTTTCCTGGCTCCGAGTTCATGCTACCTCCTTAAATGGTTGGTCGAATCGGCGTGATGCGCGATGCGACGGGTGTCAAATCCCCCTAAACTTCACGCCATTGTGCTTTGCCCAGTTGTTGCCGCAAAAGCCTCTCTTTGCAAAGACAATCAGAATCCACAGAGCTGTGTGTCAATCATCCTTCGAGGTGAGGATCGTTCGGGTGCGTGTTGAATGCCTTCTTGATTTCCAAGTTCGCTTGGATTCAGCTACAGTGTGAGAATTGCGCAGGAGGATGCCACGAACGAATTGTAAGCATTGGATTTCATTTTGTCAACACTTCTGGCCGCGAAAACAAAATCTTAATTGCCGTGGCCCGTCTGACACGTCAACGGCCCTGCCCCCGTCGCCATCTTTGCCCAACCAAAAAGTATAGTTGCATTTCGATCTCCCTGCAGAAAATCTGGGCAATTTCCATTTGCCTTATCTTGTCAGGGATGGCGTTCATGGGCGATTTCGAGCAATCGATGACCCAAACTATGACCATTATCTGACGGGGTTAACTAACCTTAGGGATAGCTGCCCTTGACTTCTTGTGAAGGACGGTAGCTCCCTAGTTTGGCCCTAGACTCAGGATAATATGCCGCCAGAGTACAGCATGGCCTCTTGCTTTTAGACTCGGTTGGAAGTAAATTTTAGCGTGGGGCAAGCGAGCATGGCTCCAGAGCATTGATTCTCGTATCTTTCCGTTCTTGCGTTGGCCGATCTGAACAATCACGAGTAAAGATCAATCAGTCATACTCTACAGCCGTGTGTGAGTGCGAATCATTAGTGTGCAGATTTGCGACTGAGTTGCCCCGAGCATTTCTGCTGCTCTCCTTAGTCTGATCATAGCAATCTTGAACGTGAGGCGATTGATTTCTCGCCCTCGCTCGCCAAAGCAACTGAGAACAACTCAGTGTGCTTTCACCTTCTGTGAAAGCACTGATGTACCAGCTTCAACGTGACCATTTATTCATGCACCAAGAGCCCTGGCGTAATCATGAAAACTCTTTTTGTGATTGACGACGATCCTGGACCACTTCAAGCATTAGTGGAAATGTTTGAAGCTCGGTATGTTGTTCTTACTGCTTCCGATATCAACACAGCTCTCGCGCGATTGCTCGAAGAACGCACGCCTGTTGACTTGATTATCACAGACTTTCATGTAGGTACGACAGGAACAGCAACACACCTGATCAGCGCTATTCGAGAGGCAGGTGATGAACGCTTGCGCAGGATTCCCATTATCGGGTTCTCGGCCGAAGCTGGCAACCGGGACTTCTTCGAGCGCCAAGGGTATGCATTCTTCGACAAACCTTTGAAGCAGAAGGCGGAACTGATTCGATTCGTAGAAGAAAGAATTGGGGCATAGGATGAAAGCTCCCCGAACATTTTTGATCGTGGATGATGAGCCGTATGCGCGTAAGATTCTTGTCGCGCTCATCAGCAAACTTGTGCCCGACGCGAGATTCTTCGAGGCAGAAAACGGTAGTGAAGCGCTGGAAGCTCTTGGCAAACACGCCGACGAAATAGATCTCATTACTCTGGACATCAATATGCCTGGAAGGAACGGGCGAGATTTCCTTGATGCCAGAAAGGAAAACCCCGCCTTCAAGAAAACCAGGGTGCTGATCGTCTCAACAGAAGAAACGAAGTATTCCTTTGAAGAACTACGGACGTTGGGGGCAAACGAGTTTTGCGAGAAGCCTGTAACTCCCGCAAAACTGGAAAAGGCGTTTGGGACGCTTTTTCGTATGAACGTTCCCTTGCCCACTGCGGTTGGTGTAG
>CAZIKE010000007.1:0-6890 GCA_964539775.1 uncultured Chitinophagales bacterium | reverse complement strand
TTTCTGCTTTCCCGGTTCGAGCAACAACTTGGCATGTTTCGTCTGCGAGATGAACGCGGAAGGAAGAAGACCGCATCTGAAATTCGGGAAGAGATACTTCGCATGTTGTATGAGAGTTGTATCTCCCCGGCGGAAAAGTCTTTGCAAGACCTGCAGAGTGTCGTCGAAGCTGTTAAAGGGCTGACCGCAACATGGGGATCAGACGATAAAGGTGAGCGGTGTGTTGCTGATGTCATTCGCCTCGTTGGTCAATGGAATGCTGATGGCAAAGAACAAGTCACCGACGTCCAGCATACACTCCGGGCTCTCGATGCTGTGCAGAACTGCTTCACAAGACTGGCAACGCTGGTTGCGCAGCACGGAAGCCCCGCAGAGATGATGAGTCTCTGGGCTGAAGTTTTCCAGAAGCTGCACAACGTGAAGGGTCACATCGAGCCACCTCTGTTGCGAGGAGTGTTCAAGTATGTGAATACTGAGTTGATGAACCTTTCGCGCGAATTCAACCAGCGCGGCAATCCCCTCCTCGACGAAGGGTTGGCGAATGCTCTTCTGGATATCGTGGATTGGCTTCAGCGTGTCGTTCAGATTGAAAAGACCCTTCAGCTGCTGTATACCGTACGGGCGACCATTGCCCCCCTGGCCTCTTCAGAAGGTGACCTCATCAGATCCATTCTTCACAACCTCAACGACCCGGGTATCGATCCGGTCGCTGTCGAAGAGAATGCAGCACTGGAAGGCCTCATTGCGGCGCTCCGTTCAGGTCTCAGCGTTTTCAAGGTATTGACGCACAACTTGACATTTCGCGAGGTCAAATCCTTCGACGATCTTGCCGCGCGGCACAATATCATCAAAGCCAATTATCAACGGACGGTTCCGCCGCTGGATCAGCAGGAGTCCGGGAAACGCTACGCGTTTCTGCTGTTTGCCGATCTCCAGACGGAGGCGGAAATCAAGCGCGCTTTTGGAAGGCTTGTCGACAACGTCACGATTCTCCATCGCGGATGTTCTCGCAAAGCGGTCGTTCGTTCAACAACCCCGCAAGTCCAGAGGAGTATTCCCGTTTCCATGAAAGCGCTGGAACATATCTACCAGGATGTCGAGCGGCTTTCTGTCTGCAAGTCACGCATCTATGAGATCCGTCAACGTATTGAGCGAAGCGTTGACCCGCGTGTGCTCGTGCAAGAGCTGGATGAGGGCATCAACACTCTGGAGCAAATAACCCAAGACATTCAGGATCAGCTCATCAAAGTGCGATTGGTGCCGCTTCAAGATCTTTTCGACAACGTAGCCCGTCATCTTGCGGAACTGAACAGCAGGCGGGAGAAGCCTGTCCATCTTGTGATGTCGGGCGGCAAAGAGCAACTAGACAAGAAGATCACCGATGAACTGCGCGAAGTTTTCAACGTGTTCGTGGACAATGCGTGTCTCCATGCATTCGATGATCAGATGCAGGGCACACTCTTTCTTCATGCCGAATCGAAGGAAGGAAACGTTATCATCACCATTCGGGATGACGGCAAGGGCCTGAACCTCGATGCCATCAAGCAACAAGCAATTCAAAAAGGAATCCTCAAAGAGGACAGAGAGTACACTCCCGAAGAAATCTGCACCTGCATTTTTACGAAAGGCTTCAGTACAGCCGAAACCGAGTCTGAACTGGGCGGCAAAGGGATCGGCATGTACACGGTGAAACGGATGGTCGAAAAGTTCTTCGGAAAGATCACCATGCAGTCGGAAGCGGGGAGAGGGACAACCTTCACGTTAGAGTTCCCCAATACCATCTCCATCGAACAAGGGCTGTTGATCAGGAACGATGGCTTGCCGTATATCCTACCTCTGAAGTTTGTCCACAGCATCAAGTCCACTCTCGGGAAAGAAATCCAACACATGTTGGGCGGATTCTATTTTTGGGAAGTCAAGCAACGCGTGCTTGGTGTTGGCTCGGGCGAGGGACGTGTGATCCTCCCCATTCTTGACCTATCGCAGTACCTGAATATGCATGAACAGGTGCCTTCACTCGAGGCAGCAAAGGAATACACGCTTGTCGTGCTTCGTGAGGGAGGTGATCTTACCGGGGTGTTTGTTGATACGATCGAACGGAAAGAGGAAATTGTGCTCAAACATATCGGTGAACATCTGCGGGCGATGCAGATCGCGACGGAGGGGATGTTTCCTTACCAAACGTACACTGTGTTGGGTGATGGCACATTAGTTCCCGTCCTGAACGTTTATGCCATACTCTCCCGTGTGCGTCGAGCACGAGCGCAAATGGAAGAAGCGCAAGCAGACGAAGAGGTGATTCCTGCGTTCATGGAGGAATCGTCCGTTCCCGACATGTTTGCATTTGAGGTGGGCCGGGAGAAGTTCGTACTCGACCTGCAACATGTCAGGCGGAGTTATCTGTGGGAGGATCTGCGGCGCAATGTGCAGAGAGATGCGGATCTCTCAGAACGCTTCCCGCATATTGAAGGAATTATGTTAAGCGGGACCGAGCGGTTTCCTGTAGTTGATGTTGGAACACTGTTGGGGATCGCTGGTGGCACGCCCGGCGAAGTCGTCACCCTCGAATCAGCGCAGGGAATACTCACCGGCATTCTCGTTTCGAAGAGCATAGGGATTCTTCGCGGACAGGATTTGGTGAAAACGGAGTTCACACCGCCTGATGGTGGGGCCTCGCGCACATATTTTCTGCAACAGAACGAGGCGAACACCCTTCATTACAAAGAGTTGAACCTTTCAGTTCTGACCCATCTCGCTGCCACTGATACGGGTGCTATGCAGCGTCCGAAGGATGGGATTCGACATGCAGCTGAGGCACAGGAGTCTCCAGACTCGGAAGCGTACCTTTTGTTCCGTCTGGCCGATTGGCTGTGTGCTTTTCCTGCTTCGCGAGTCTTCACAGTTCGATCGCTGTCGGACGAAGTGCATGAGGGAGGTCGGCAGCAGCCCGCGCGTTTTCCGCGGTTTGCCGAATACGTGGAAGGACTCTTCAACATTGGCGGGCGTGCGACCCCCTTTATTCGCTTGAAACGTCGTCTCGGCATTTCCTCAACGACGGGGTGGGAGAACACCACAATAGTCGTGCGCCTTGTCCAAGGAAATCATGAGGACAGCGAATTCTGTGGTCTCGTTGTGGATGAAGTTCTCCGAACTCTGTTTGCCGATCACTTTGAAATCGTGCAACAGGTGGAAATCCCCTCCGTGCTCGATCCCCGTTTCGTGCGGCACGTAGGCCGATTGCGAACGCAGCATATCGATCAACCCCCATCAGACGGCGCATTTGCCGACGCAAGTACAGAATTATTCTTTGTCTTGGACCTGGACGCTATTCTCGAAACCATCAAGACCGAAAACGTTGCATTATGAACTATGGAGTATCATCATGAAACAGAGTATTCTTCAGCGGATTCGGGTTACCTATCTGATGTTGCTGATATTCGTGTGTGCAGGGTTGGTAGTAGTGGGGATGTATGGCCTGACAGGGCGGGAAGAAACAAGCAACGCACGGGACCGGCATGCGCAATCGTTTTACTCCCTTGCCGATGCGCTTTCCATCTTGCAGGAAGCAACAGCGCGGGGCTCTCTCGTCATGACTTCGAAAGTGCCTGCCGATGTAAAGGAGTATCTCGTAGATCACCAGCAATATCTTACTTCATTTGATCGAGCAATCGAGATGTCGCTGAAGGTCCATCCCACATCAGAAAGGCGTCGCAAGCTTGAAACGATCAAAGACGGTTTTGCAGCGTATCTGACGGCTATCCGCAAGTTCGTAGAAGGCGACGCGGTTGATCCGGGCTTTGTGCAGCACCTCAAAGAAAAGCACAAACATCTGGTGACTACTCTGCATGCCGAGTTGGACGAAGAACGCGAAGCAACGGAGCGTTCTCTGGGAATGGCCGAACGTCAGTTCGGCCTCATTCAGAACTCACTCATTGGCGGTGGGGGGGTGTTCAGCCTTCTTTGTGTGTTGAGCTACGGTGCGTTCTTCCACAATCCGCTAAAGCGCGAGACGGCGCGGTTTGCTCTTCACGTGGAAACGCTCAAGAAATCTCACAACGCGAGCGACGCTCGTCGTCTGGAATCCTCGAGTTTGAACGTCTTGGGCGACGCCTATCAATGCGTCAAAGAGATCGTGCGCCGAGCGCGGAACAGCGCAACGCAGGCCGCTGGCCTCGTGCATAAAGCGCACAACACCCTGGCAGCCGTTTCCGATCTCGCAACCACTGAGGGATTGAAGCATCGTTCCATGACAGACCTCATGGAAAAGGAGTTTGAAGCCCGACAACGTCGCCAGCAGAAAGTCAATGAACTATCCACAACGGTCGCTGAAACCTCGCAGGCCGTCGCCTCAATCAAGAAGCGCATGGATGCACTGAAGGAAAGTATCCTCCGCATTTCGACGAGTGCAGACGAGAATCTCCATCAACTCTCCAGCATTGACAAGCAGACCACGGAAGTTTCCGACAGCACGACCGGAATCCGAAAAAGCATTCAGGCAATCAGCAACGAAATCAAAGGAATGTCCGAAAATGCGGCCGAGCGGTTCCGTCTGTTAACCGAGCTTGAGAAGCTCTTGGTCGCTCTGGGAGAAAACGTGACACAAGCAAAGGCAAAGAATGACGAGATTGGTCAACGCGCCGATAACCGCGGTCAACTGCTTGAGAGAACGAAGAGCCAGGCACTGGCAACGAAAAAGGATCTTGATGCCATCAGTGATTCGATGAAAACGGTAGAGGGGAAAATTGCCGAGCTTGAGGAAAAGATCAAACACACGGATGAGGTGATTGACAAGGTCAACGAAATTGCCCGCAAGACCAATATCCTCGCATTGAATGCCCAGGTGGAAGCAGCAAAGGCAAAGGAAGGTGGTGAGGGGTTTAAGGTGATCGCCGATGAGATTAAGTTGCTTGCCGGGACGGCAACGGAGTCTACGAATCCCATCGGTGCAGTCTTCGACGAGATTCGTGAGAGCATCAAAGCCGTGAAAGAGGCGATGCAGGAAGAAAAAGAGAAGATCCTGACAAGCCAGAGTCAATCAGCCGGCACCATCGAGGGGCTGGAAGGAATCCACGCCCTGTTCAATGAGAGCGCCTTGCTGCGTGCACAGGTGAAGAACTCCATTGATCTTGCCGTGGGGCAGAACAACGAGGCTGCTGCGCTGGCAACGAACGTCCTTCACAAATCGTCCGAGGTTACCGCCTCTCTCAACGCACAGACTGAACAACTGGAGACCATTAACATCGAAATCCAGGATCTTGATCAGATTACGACGCACGTCAGCGATGGGACTGCGGAGGTACGCAAAGTAATCGAGACGCAGATTGTCGATAGCATCAAACGGATCTCCAACGAAATTTCCGAGATCGGCGAGGCGATCGCTCAACAGGATGTCGCCACCGACCTGGCAGACGAAGCGATCAAAGATATTAAGGCCGAATATGAGAAAGCGGCGGAATATGAGGCAGGTGTGCGCGAGGCGAAGAGAGAGCTGGATAAACTCTTTGCGCAGGAGAACGACCAGTTGAAGTATCTTGGCAAGATCTGCGCGCAGGTTTACAAGATACACGAGGAGCAGACATCGCTTCTGGCCGCACCTGAAGTTGCATCCTTGCAAGCGTCCAGCGGAATGGAACTCCATGTTTGAGAATACTCTCGTCGGTTTGTCCAGTCCGGATTGGCAACAACGTCAGCGTGCTATTGAGAGGTGCGTCAGCGAAGAAAGCCCCGCACTTCTGATGTATCTCCTAGAGCGCTTGCACGACCCCGACATCCACCTGCGGAATGCAATCAAGTTGGTTTTCGTTCTTAAGCGAAACGTTGAGGTAGTACGACCACAGCTTGACGATCCCGATCCGCATATCAGAATTGCTGTGGTAGGAATTATGGGAGAAATCGGCGACCGCAGGGCCGTTCCATGGCTTCTGGATCGGCTGAGCCGTGAGCAGGATGGCCGTGTTCGGCTCTCGATCGTCAACGCGCTTCACGGTTTTCCGCGCTGCGGGGTGATCTCCGCAGTCCTGCCGTTGTTCGAAACATTGGCTGATGAAGAGAAGCTGCCGTTTGTCTATCTCTTTGCTGACCTCGGCAAGGGGGAACCGGAAGTTCTGCCGGTTCTCCATAAGCTGCTTACGAACGAGGTGTTGCGTCCCGCGGCAATAGATGCCCTCGGTAGCGTTGGCGACAACCAGTCGGCAAGTATGTTGGCAGGTATGTTGCACGAAAGCAGCTCGCACCTCTTTGGTGCAACGATTGTTGCGCTCTCCCGCATTTTTGAACGGCATGGCTCCTCCGTTTCAGCGGCATTGCACGTGGATCGCAGCGGATCGTTGCGCACTCGGATCGTACGGGACGGTGCAGACGAACGGGGTGAATACCACGCTGCGACCAACGTACTCCTTGGCTTGTTCGGAATTGAAGCCTTGGCGGACATTCTGAGCTTCCTGCCGCATGATCGGGAGTTCATCATTGAACAGCTCGAACGGCTTGCTCCTCAATTCTCGAACGCAATGTTGAAGTATGGAGAGGACTCAAACCCTGCTTACAGGGCTGTGATAAGCTACGTCGTGGCAAAAACCGGGGACCAACAATCTGCACGTGAAGTAGTGAAACGTCTTGGACACGAAACTGATATAGAAGTCTGCCGTGCGACGCTCAACGGGGTGTATCAACGACGCGACGCGTTTCTGCAGACGCCGCTGTTTGAGGTGCTTGGGCATATGGTTTCTCTGGGGGACTTTTCAATGATCCAGGAGGATCTTGCTGCTACTCTGGTGCATCTCAATCCCACGGCCTGTTGGGAACGATGCCGGTTGTATCAGACACAGGGTGGCGCGCTCGGCGCATTCGCCGATGAAGTGCTGGCGCGTAGCGGCATTGCTTCGAAGGACATG
>CAZIKE010000006.1:8288-62070 GCA_964539775.1 uncultured Chitinophagales bacterium | reverse complement strand
GAAGCAAGCAACGTTACGCTCAATGCTACCGCCATAAGCTCCGCCGCAACGGAGCAGATGACGCCGGGTACGGCTGTCAGCCTTCGGATCGATTGGTCACGATGCACGCTTCTCTCGGAGGAATCGTGATGCAGAGGGTGCGCTGGAAAACGATCGGGCCTCTTCTCCTCCTCGCGTACGTGTACACGGGTTACGTGTTGTATCCCCTCGGAACAACGGTCGGCGAAAGTCTGCGCACCGAAGAGGGACCCTCGCTTGCCCTGTACACGACGCTGCTGCATCCCTCGAACGCTGCGAGCATGGAGGCGATTGCCAACTCGCTGTTGGTTTCGTTGTTGTCGGTGGTTTTCAGCTGTGTCGTCGGCATGCTCTTCGCCATCGTCTTCACCCAATGGCGGTTCCCGTTGCGCGAGGTGCTTGGAAAGCTTGTTGTCATTCCTATTGCTCTGCCGCCGTTAGTGGGGGTGATTGCATTTCTCTTGGTGTTCGGTGAGAGCGGCATTCTCCCGCGCCTTCTGCGCGCCGCACTCGGATTGCGTGCAGCACCCATCGTGCTCGAAGGTATTCCGGCGATCGTCGCCGTGCACACGTACTCGTTCTATGTGTACTTCTACCTGTTTGTCTCCAACGCGCTGCGGCAGCTCGACGCGTCGTTGCTGGAGGCGGCAGAGACGCTCGGCAGTTCGCGATTCACAACGCTTCGGCGCATCGTGCTGCCCGAAGTGAAGCCGGCACTGCTCGGCGCCTCCATCCTCACCTTCATGACAAGCATGGCCAGCTTTTCCGCTCCGTTGCTGTTCGGCGGCGAGAAACGCTTCCTGACCTTGCAGATTTATACTGCAAAGCTGAATGGAGACATGGATGTTGCAGCGGCGGTATCGGTGGTGCTTACCATTATCTCGATTCTCTTCTTCCTTGTCTTGAAATGGATGATCGAAGAACCCGCCGCAGGGAGAGCGACGAAAGGAGTAGCACGGCGCGGCACCTTGCCTCTGGGAACTGCCGCTCGCACCGTACTTCTTCCGATCAGTATTGTTCTTCTTCTTGTCGAAATGCTCCCGCTGCTGGCGATCGTTATGATCTCGTTCACGCAAGAAGGATCGTGGACGTGGCAAATCTTGCCGGAGGCATACACCATGGAAAACTATGTGAAGCTGTTCTCGGACAAAGCCGTTTTCCTCCCGATTCTCAATAGCGTGACAATGAGTATACTCACCGTGGCGGCGACGCTGATTGTGGGGGTAAGTGTAGCGTACCTCCTCACCAAAGGGATGCTGCGCCGTTGGCGTCTTCTGTTCGACACCGTCGCAACGCTCCCCTACGCCGTTCCCGGAACGGTGATCGCCATCAGTCTCATCCTCGCATTCAACACGCCGAGTGTGTTCACCGGCGGAGGAGTCCTCGTCGGCACGTATAGTATTCTCCCGCTCGCCTATTTCGTCAAGATGTTTCCGCTTGTTGTGCGGGCGACGTCTGCCGCGCTCATGCACGTGGATGATGCGGTGCTCGAAGCCGCTGACACGTTCGGCGCCGGGGCCATGCGCCGCCTCCACCGCGTCCTTATCCCCATGATCAAGCCGGGCATGATCTCCGGAGGCTTGTTGGTGATGATTTCCGCGTTAGGCGAGTTTGTCTCGTCCATCCTTCTGTACACCTATGCCAACCGCCCTATCTCCGTCGAGATTCTCGCGCAGATGCGGACGTACAACTTCGGTGCGGCGGCAGCGTACTCGGTTCTTCTTCTTATCCTTATCCTCGCACTTACTGTTGTTGCCGGAAAACTCTCGAAGACCAGCGAAACTGCACTCACGCTGTAACAGGTTGAATACCACACCGTTTTTCAATACCTTGAAAAGCGCGTTTGCCGCACTCGTAGCTCAACTGGATAGAGCGTTGGCCTCCGGAGCCAAAGGTTTCGGGTTCGACTCCCGACGAGTGCACGAGAACTGTATCAAGTATTCTTTTACCCACAAGAGGTTTCAACGTATCGTATGCTGAAGGCACAGAAGAAGATCACCAAACGGGAACTCAAGCAAGACGCATTGCTGATCACGGTCGCGAAAGCAACCAGCTGGTACGAACAGCACAAGAAGAACATCGGCATCGCCGTCGGCGTCCTCGCCGCAATCATCATCGGCTCGTTCATCTACGCGAAGAACAAGGCGGATAATAACGAGAAGGCAACCGCAGCGCTTGGTAAAGTGTACACATACTTCGACAACGGACAGTATACGGTTGCCATCGACGGAGTGCCGGAGCGCAACATCATGGGGTTGAAAGCCATCGTGGAAAATTACGGCGGGACCGACAGCGGCAACCTTGCAAAGTTCTATCTCGCCGGAGCGTACTATGAGCTTGGCAAATACGACGAGGCTCTCACGTTCTTTCAAGACTTCACCGCCACCGATCCACTTATGGCGGTCGCGCGTCTGGCAGGCATCGCCGGATGTTACGAAGCTCGAGGGGAGTACGAGAAAGCGGCGGAGAACTTCGAGAAGGCGGCACTGAGCTACCCGAAGGATGTCAACGCGGCAGAGAACCTCAACGCCGCGGCGAGGAACTATGCGCTGGCAGGAAAGAAGGAGCGGGCACTGGAGCTGTACCAGAAGCTCAAGAAGGATTATCCGACCACGGCGTTCGGGCGAGAAGCAGATCGCTACATTGCACAACTTTCGGCGACATAACTCGCGGGTACAAGGCTTCATCGGCGAGGGAGGGTGGTCTGCTCCTCCGCTCGCCGTTTTTGCTTTCTGGAACACCCACGCAGGCCGCTGTAACAATGAACCCGCTTTTCCGAACAACCACTGGAACCTGTCCCGAGGGGATGGCTTTGCCATTGTGTACCGACTGATCGTTTGAGCATCCTGACTGCGCGATGAAGCTGCCTCGTGTGCTATACCTGCTCGGCTCACTGCTTGCGTTCCTGCTGGTGTTCATCATCGACGTGATCCGCAAGAACGTAGAGCTGAACATTGCCGGACTTGCAGTTGCACGGGAGCTTTTCATCATCGGCGCGTTCGTTCTCCTCTACATCTACCTCGAAGTAAAAAAAGTCCACCACGCCCTTCCACCCATCAAACGCGTAGGGCTGGCGATGATCTACTCCATCTTCGCAGCCCTCTTCTGCGTTGCCATCAGCGGCATTACCGACGACAACTTCGACGTCAAAGAGAATGTCCTGATCCCCCTGACGTACGGGCAATTGTTTATTGCCACCTTCGTAAGCATCACGCTCGGGGTGTTCGTCGTGCTGGTCTTCCGTCTTCTCCGGGGGCTGGTATTGTTCAAGGCCAAGCAGGAGACGAAGCGGAATTTCTCCATCTTTCTCGGTCTCACGTTCGCTGCATCGGCATCGGTCATTCCGCTCGACCCCCTGGAGAGCAGCATCTTCACACACATTGTCATAGGATTTGCGATCCTGTTTGCCGTCGTCAACTCGTTCCGCCTGCCCTGGATCGTGTATCTCACGAAAAGAGAAAAAATGTTCGGACTGGCCTATGGGTTCATCCTGGTTCTCGTCCTGATCGGGCTGAACGTCATGGTGGGAAGCGAACGCGGGATCATCGGCAAGTCGTTGCTGTACCATTCTTACCCCCTCAACCGGTTTGTGTTCCTGACGACGATTTTTGCCAACATTTATTTCGGCATGGCGTTTATCAGTACACTCTTCCACCTGCCGACGGCCGAGGCATTCGAACGGAAATCCACCGAGGTGACATCGCTGCACAATCTTGGCAAGCTCGTCACGCAGGCGTTCGATTTCGATCAGTTGGTGGAGACCGTGACGAGCATGACGCTGCAGGTATGCGAGGCAAAGAGCTGCTGGCTGGAGGTTCTCCAACCGGCAGGCGAGCAAGCAACGATCGGCGTCAAAAGAACCCACAGCCCCGCACAGCAGCCCATTGTCGGTGACTATGTTGTGAGCTTGGTGGGAAGAAAGAACATCGCGGTAGAGGACATCGAAACGCTGCTCTCGGCTGGAAAGCCGACGCTACGTGAGGAAGTGATCGAGCACCGCAAGCCGATCGTGGTGGACGATGTTCAGCGGGAAAGCCGGTTCGCCAGGCTGCACCTGAATATCGGATCGTTGGTGGTGGTGCCACTTGTCTCGCATACGGGTATGACGGGCATCCTGTATGCAACAAAGGAGGCGCCGTTCGGCTTCTTTCACGACGACGTGGATGTCATCTCCGCCTTTGCCGATCAGGCAACGATTGCCATCGAGAACTCGAGATTGATTCGAAAGTCGATCGAGCGTGAGCGCCTCTTGCGTGAGATGGCCGTGGCACAGGAGATTCAACGCAAGCTCCTGCCGCAATCTCTTCCCTCCTATCCGACGTTCGAAATTGATGCAAGCTCGATCCCCGCATTTGAGGTCGGTGGAGACTACTACGACGTGGTCGAGCTTGAGGGCAGGAAGGTAGGCATCGTGGTCGGCGATGTATCCGGCAAAGGCGTTTCGGCCGCGTTCTACATGTCCGAAGTGAAAGGCATCTTTCAATCGCTCAGTCGTTTGTACCCGTCGCCGCGTGCGTTTATGCTGAAGGCAAACGAAGCGCTCTCCGGTTCGATTGACAAACATTCCTTTGTTAGCTTAATTTACGCAGTGATGGATGTGGCAACAGGCGCACTCACCCTAGCACGCGCAGGCCATTGTCCGCTGTTGCATCTCTCGGGAGACAACGTCACGTACGTTCGGCCCGGCGGCATGGGGCTGGGCCTCTCCACCGGCCCGGCATTCGAGTCGAGCATGGAGGAATACTCGATCCGCTTGCGGCCGGGAGACGTGTGCGTGTTCTACACCGATGGTGTGACAGAGGCGCGCCGTGGGGACGACGAGTTTGGATATGAACGACTGCTGCAAACGGTGGCTGCAGCACGACACAAACCTGCTTCGGCAGTCGTGAAGGATATCCTGCAGTCCGTGGAGGCTCACGCGGACAAGCCGGAGAGCGACGATGACGTGACGATTGTTGTCGTAAAGTGGCTGGGGGATGCAACGCATGTCGGATAGAATTTTTGGAGGAAGAACGAATGAGTGAATTCAAGATTGCCCAGCGAGAGGCAAGCAACGTGAGCGTGATCGAGCTGAAGGGCTACCTCGATGCGCACACAGCGCCCAAGTTAGAGGAGACGTTCCAGGAACTGTTGAAGGCGAACCGGACAAAGATCGTCGTCAATTGCCGGGAACTCTCGTATATCAGTAGTGCGGGGCTTGGCGTCTTCATGGCGTTCATCGAGGATGTACGCAACAGGTCGGGCGACATCAAACTCTCGAATATGTCGAAGAAGGTCTACAACGTGTTCGACCTGTTGGGGTTTCCGCTTCTCTACGAGATCTTCGATCACGAGGCAGAGGCCATCAAGAAGTTCAACGACAAGAAATGATGCCGCACCGGTAGATTTGTGAAGAAGCAGACGCTAAAAATAGACAGCCGAACGGACCAGCTCGTTGCCGTGCGGGACTTCGTGTCTCGGGCAGCCTATGCGTCGGGATTCAACGACGAAGAGGTGAGCAAGATTGCGCTCGCTGTCGATGAGGCCTGCACGAACGTGATCAAGCACGCTTACCGTTACGACAGCAGGAAAAAGATCACCATCACCGTCCAGGACACAGACGGCGATTTCGAAGTTCTCATTGTCGACACGGGACGGCAATTCGATCCCGCCAAGGTCCCCTTGCCGAACATGAAGGAGTACATCAGTAAGTATAAGCGCGGCGGCCTCGGTGTTTACCTCATGAAATCTCTGATGGATAAAGTGGAATACCACATCGAGCCGGGCAAGCAGAATCGTGTCCGCCTCGTCAAGCATCTTCCCCGTTAGCCCCTCACGGAGTGCATGCCACCATCACGCACGAAACGGAAGACCTCACTCTCCTCATCGTACGCGAGTTACTTTGAGCACGCCGCTCTCTTCGAGTTCAGCAAAGTCATCACCTCGTCGTTGGACCCTCACTTCATCTTCAGTCATATCCTCCTCACCATCATGGGGAAGATTCTCTCCAGCAAAGGAATGGTGATCCTGGCAAACAACGCTACCGAGTTCACCGTGGTGATGGCCAAAGGGTTTCCGCAAGAGATCGTCGGAAGCACGCTGCACATCAACCGCCTCCCGCCTTCCCTGTTCTCCGTAGACACGGTAAACGTCGGGCGGTATCCCTGGGTAAAGTTCTTCAAACGCAACGGCGTCAAGATCCTCCTCCCCATGTGCATCGCGGACAAACCCATCGGCTTGTTGGCCTTCGGTGAACGATTTGCACAAAAGAAGCTGCAGTCGCGCGAGATTACCTACCTCCGCTCGCTCGCAAACATCTCGGCGGCGGCGATCGAGAAGAGCCGTACCGTTGAGGAAGTCCGGCAGATCAATCGCAAGCTGGATAGAAAAATTCAAGAGCTGAACACACTCTTCGACTTAAGCAAGGAGTTTGGAGCACTCCTGGATGCGGACAAGTTGATCCGGCTGTTGGTCTTCTCGTTGCTCGGTCAGGTGGGCGTGAGCCGCTACATCATTTGCCTGAAGCAAGGGCTTGACGTACGCGTGGCTGCTTCCCGCGTCGATGGCGCCATCCCGCAATCCGAACTCCTGCAAACCTTGCTCACACTCAAGACGGCGACACTTGTGCCCAACCTGACTCACGCGCATGTTCAGGATGCACGAGATGTTCTCTCTGCCTTGAATATGAAGCTTGTCGTGCCGATGAGTTTGCAGGGTGAGAACAAGGGCCTCATGATCCTGGGGGAACGGTTGAACGGTCAGCCCTACGCCGAAGCGGACTTCGAATTCCTTAGTTCACTGGCAAACCTCGCGATGATCTCCCTGGAAAACGCCCGACTGTTCAAGGAGACGATCGAAAAGCAGAAACTCGAAGATGAGCTGCTGATCGCACGAGAAATCCAGAAAGGGTTACTGCCGAGCGTCCTCCCCACAATACCGGGTATCGACATCGCGGCAACCAACATCTCCTCGAAACAGGTGGGTGGAGATTACTACGACATCATCCCGGTTCCGCCGAATCGTTACGTGATTGCGATCGGGGATGTCTCCGGCAAGGGGACGCCCGCTGCGTTGCTGATGGCGAACATCCAGGCGAGCATTCGCGCGCTGGTACCGCTGGAGCTTTCACTCTCCGAATTGACGTGCCGCGTGAACGACCTGATGTGCGAGAACACGGGCGGCAACAAGTTCGTCACCTTCTTCTGGGGATTCCTCGATCCGACGGCAATGACGCTTACCTACGTGAACGCTGGCCACAACTATCCCTATCTGCTCCACGCCGACGGCTCGTTCCAGCGCCTCGACAAAGGCGGCATGATTCTCGGCGTGATGAAAACGACGCTTCCCTATGAGGAAGCCCGCGTGCAGCTTTCTCCCGGCGATCTTCTCTTCCTGTTCACCGACGGCGTCAGCGAAGCCATGAACCGCAACTCGCAGGAGTACGGCGAGGCACGCATTGAATCTGCTCTGCGGCGGCTCAGCGGCGAATCGGCGCGATGCATTCTCGATCGCCTGCACCAGGACATCCTCGCCCACGCCGACGGCGCCCAGCAATCCGATGACATCACGATGATGGTGCTCAAGGTTGTAGGAAACCCGGCGTGAATGGCACTGCCCACCGCCTTCCAGCCTTCCTTGCTTGTCTCTCGCCATTTGGATAGATTTTCTTCACTTAGTGCATGAATGTTAGCAGCGACTATGGACATCGAGCAGCAGCGCTATCCCATTGGCAGGTACATTCCGCCCGACACCGTCGCCCCGGCACAACGCACCGCGTGGATTGAGGAGATCGCCGCGTTGCCTGAAGAACTGCGCGCAAGTGTCGCCGGCATGACCGACGAACAACTTGATACACCCTATCGCGACGGAGGATGGAGCATCCGGCAGGTTGTCCATCATCTGCCCGACAGTCACATGAATGCATACATACGCTTCAAGCTCTCGCTTACCGAGGAACGGCCCGTGATCAAACCCTACAAAGAAAACCTCTGGGCTGAGTTGGGAGACTCCCGACGCACCCCTGTTGAAGTTTCGTTGAATCTTCTTGCATCTTTGCACACGCGCTGGATTGCACTCCTGCACTCCATGTCGCCGGGGGACTTCAAGCGCACATACGTTCACCCCCAACATCAGAAAGAGTTTACGCTGGAGGAGGCTCTGGGATTATACGCATGGCATGGCAAGCATCATCGGGCACAGATTCTTGCAGTGAAGGAGAGGAAGCATTGGTGAAGTACCATGGCCGCCGTTGAGATGAGCAGAAGTCTTCCTGCACAGAATCTTGTCCTGTCGCCCACCGCTCTTCAAGAAGCAATTACCCGGTTTCTCAACTCGTTGGGGAACAGCGAGACACTGGGAACGTACCGGCGATGCCTGAATGCGTTCTCGCGGTGGTGTGCGGCGGACCCCGCATTCCGCTTTCACCGCCAAGACGTCGAACGATACAAACGTCACCTGACGATCACGAAGCGGCTGTCTCCGGCATCTGTTTCGACATATTTGACGGCGGTGCGCCGGTTGTGCTCGTATCTTGTTGAGGAGGGAGTGCTTGCGGAGAATCCGGCCAAGGATGTGGGCGGCTCCAAGAGGCCGCACAAGCACACCCGTGCGTGCCTTACTCACGCAGAGTTCTCCCGGCTGTGCGAAACGCTCTCAGCGGAAGACGAGCGAACGTCCCGCAACACAGCCATCATCAGGCTGATGGTGGATGGAGGATTATCGGAGTCGGAACTTGCGCGCCTGAACGTGGAAGACTACCGCACCGACGGGACACATCGGATGCTTGCCGTGCAGGGGAAAGGAAGAACTTCGAAGGACGCGCTTGCCACCCTCCCGTGGGAAGCGGCACAGGCACTTGAACGCTATCTTGCGTGGAGGAAGAAGAACTATGGCGAGCCTCTTGAGCCTGCATCGCCGCTTTTGCTCAGCATCGGCAACAGAACGCGCGGCGAGCGCCTCTCGGCGCGAGCAATCAGAGAAGTGGTGAACACGCATCTTGTCGCCGCTGGCGTGAAGCGCAAGAACATTACTCCCCTCTCCCTACGCCACACTGCGGCTCGCCGCATGGCCGATGCAGGCGCATCACCGGACGAGATCAGGCGGAGGATGCGGCTGGGAAGTATGTACACCGTATTCGTGTATTTGCGATAAGTTCATGGCGTACCCGTTTCACATTATCGAACCGAAGTGGCAGCAGTATTGGGACGACCACAAAACGTTCCGCAGCGAGGATTTTCTTCCCAAACCAAAAATCTATGTGCTCGACATGTACCCGTATCCCTCGGGCGCCGGGCTGCACGTCGGACATCCCGAAGGATACACCGCGACGGATATCTATGCCCGTTACAAGCGGATGACGGGCTATAACGTCCTCCACCCCATCGGCTGGGATGCCTTCGGCCTTCCTGCGGAGCGCTACGCGATGCAGACCAACATCCATCCGCGCATTACCACCGAGCAGAACATCAACACCTTCCGACGCCAGATCAAGATGCTCGGTTTGAGCTACGATTGGGACCGGGAGGTGGACACCACCGACCCGGGCTACTACAAGTGGACGCAGTGGATCTTCCTCAAAATCTACAATGCCTGGTACGACTACCGCGCAAACAAAGCCCGGCCTATCGAGGATTTGATAAGAGAATTCGAAGAGAAGGGATGCGCAGGCATCGATTGTTCCCGCTACCGCGGCAACACCCCACAGTGCTTTACAGCAGACGAGTGGAAGAAGATGAACCGCCTGGAGCGCCACAACGTTCTGAAGGATTTTCGCCTCGCGTACGTTGCCGAGGTTCCCGTAAACTGGTGCGAAGGCCTCGGCACCGTGCTCGCGAACGAGGAGGTGGCCGAGTGGGAGGAAAAGGGTTACACGGTTGAACGGCGACCGATGAAGCAATGGATGATGCGCATTACCGCGTATGCCGAGCGGCTGCTCGAAGACAGTAAAACGCTCGACTGGCCCGTGTCGACCATCGAACAGCAGACAAACTGGATAGGACGTTCGGAAGGTGCATACATTGATTTTCCGGTGAAAGGGACTGAGAAGCCGATCACGGTCTTCACTACCCGTCCCGATACACTCTTCGGCGCGACCTACATGGTGCTTGCGCCCGAACATCCGCTCGTCGAGGCGATTACTGTTCCATCGCAGCGCAGCGTTGTGGAGGAGTACCGCGCGCAGGCGAAACTGAAGAGCGATCTCCAGCGCGGCAGCGAATCGGAAAAGACAGGCGTCTTCACCGGCGGCTATGCCGTCAATCCCGCCACCAATCAGAATATCCCCATCTGGATCGCCGACTACGTGTTGATGGGCTATGGCACAGGAGCAATCATGGCGGTGCCCGGACACGACGAGCGCGACCACGCCTTCGCGAAGAAGTACACTCTTCCCATCGTGGAAGTAGTTGCCGGAGGAAACATCCTCGAAGCCGCCTACAGCGACAACGAGCATGGCGTGCTGGTCAACTCTGCGAACGATGAAGTGTCCCTCAACGGACTCAGTCCCGCAGCGGCGCGCAAGCGCATCGTTGAGTGGCTCGAGGCCAAAGGCATCGGGAAGTTTGCCGTACAGTACAAACTTCGCGATTGGCTCTTCTCCCGTCAGCGTTATTGGGGCGAGCCGATCCCCATCATCCACCTGGAAGATGGAACCTTGAAGCCGCTTGCAGAACATGAGCTTCCGCTGCTTCTTCCGGATCTGAAGAAATTCCAGCCGAGCGGAACGACCGAGTCGCCTCTGGCGCTGGCAACTGATTGGGTCGAGGTCGTGGACCCAGAAACAGGGCTGAAGGGACGCCGCGAGACCAACACCATGCCGCAGTGGGCCGGCTCCTGTTGGTACTATCTGCGCTACCTCGATCCGAAGAACGAGAAGGAGATCTTCTCACGGGACAAGGAACGGTACTGGATGCCGGTGGATCTGTACGTCGGTGGGGCGGAACATGCCGTGCTGCACCTGATGTATGCACGCTTCTGGCACAAAGTGCTGTACGATCTCGGCTACGTCAGCACTAAGGAGCCGTTCATGAAGCTGCGCCATCAAGGATTGATTCTCGGTGAGAACTCCAAGAAGATGTCCAAATCGCTCGGCAATGTCATCAATCCGGACGACGTGGTGAAGGAGTACGGTGCGGATGCGATGCGGATGTTCGAGATGTTTATGGGACCGCTGGAGGACATGAAGCCGTGGAGCACCCGCGGCATGGAAGGGGTGTTCCGTTTCCTCAATCGCGTATGGCGGCTCTACGTGGATGAGGAGGGCAACCTCGACGCAGCCATCAGAGATGTCCCCCCCACCCCGGAACTTGAGCGTGTGTACCATGCAACCGTCCGGAAGGTGGGAGAGGATATCGAGCGGCTCAGCTTCAACACCGCCGTCGCACAATTGATGATCTTCGTGAATGAAGTGATCAAGAGCCAGACAAAACCTCGCAGCATTCTCGAGCCGTTCGTCATTCTTCTCTCCCCGTTTGCCCCCCATATCGCAGAGGAGCTCTGGCAGAAATTCGGGCACACGGAGACGATCACGTACGAGCCGTGGCCCCGCTACGATCCAGGAAAACTCGAAGAAACGACCGTCGAGATCGTCTTGCAAGTGAACGGCAAAATCCGCGGCAAGATCGTCGTCCCCAAAGATACACCCGAGGAGGAACTCGAGAAACTCTGCCTCGCAGACGAGAACGTCCGGAGGTATCTGGATAGCAAGCAGATTGTCAAAAGGATCATCGTCAAGAATAAACTGGTGAACCTCGTCGTTACGTAGCCCGAGCGCATGAAGGTCTTCCTCCGTATTCTTCGTTACATCAAGCCGTACCGTTTCAAGCTCGTCGTGGCCAATCTCTGCATGCTCATCAGCCGGCCCCTGGAGCTGCTCTCGTACATCCTGTTGATACCGATGCTCGATGTCGTCTTTTCTCCTCCGGCGCCCGAGATGCTTGAAGGTACGGGGACGAGCGTCTTCAATCTCGGAGCATACCTCAAACATCTTTTGGCCAGGCTTGTGGCACAATACAATCGGCCCACCGCTCTGTTGGTTCTGGTGCTTGCCGTCTTTGGCGCGTTTCTTTTGAAGAACCTCTTTTCCATCCTCAATCAGTACCTGATGGCCGACATCGAACACGGCATCATGCATAGGCTGCGCACGGACGTGTATGCTCATCTCCAAAACCTTTCACTCTCCTATTTCACCGAGGAGCGCAAGGGCAATCTTATCGCCACGGTTGTCAATGATGTAAGGATCCTGAACGACTCGGCGATGGCTGTCGTCAACAGTTTCTTCCGGGACCCGCCCACCATCATTCTTTCCACGCTGGTCCTGCTTCTGCTCGATTGGCAACTGACGCTCATCGTTGCCTTGATTCTTCCCTTCGGCGGTATCATCATCAGCCGCGTTGCGGACACGCTGAAAAAACAGTCGATCTTCATGCAGGAGAAGATGGCGGACATGATTTCGATTCTTGACGAGTCGCTGGCAAACATCCGCATCGTGAAGGCTTTCGGGATGGAGGATTTCGAGACGCGGCGCTTCACGAGCGAATCATCCCGGTACGCGGATCTCATGAAAACGATCCAGCGACGACGGAATCTTGCGTCGCCGATATCGGAGATGTTCGGGGTGATTGCGATTGCAGTGATTGTGTGGTTCATCGGCGGCAACGTCATCAGCGGAACAAGCACCATGACCTCCAGCGCGTTGATCGGTTACATCGTCGTCCTCTCACAGATGCTGCCGCCTCTTAAGCTGTTCGGGCAAACGTTCAACAGTGTGCAAGAGGGGATTGGCGCCGCAGGTCGCGTCTTCAGGATTCTCGACACGCAGCCGGCAATTGTTAGCAAGCCCTCGGCCCGTCCCATCCATCACTTCCGAGACGAGATCCGCTATCAGAACGTCTGGTTCAAATATGAAACTGGCGACATGGTTCTGCACGGTGTTTCGCTGACGATCAGGCAGGGCGAGCGGATTGCCATCGTCGGTCCCAGCGGTGGTGGAAAATCGACACTTGTGGATTTGCTCCCCCGATTCTACGACCCTCTCGAAGGCAGAATCACCATCGATGGCGTCGATTTGCGAGACATTACGGTTGATTCCCTGCGCAGCCTGATGGGCATCGTTACACAGGAAACAATCCTGTTCAACGACACCGTCCGCCACAACATTGCCTACGGCCATTCTGAGATGCCGCTCGAGCGAATCATCGAGGCGGCAAAGATTGCCAACGCACATGACTTCATCACACGTCTGCCGCACGGATACGAAACGCGTATCGGCGACCGAGGGACGAAGCTTTCGGGAGGCGAGCGTCAGCGCATCTCGCTTGCGCGGGCGATCCTGAAGAACCCTCCTATTCTCATCTTTGATGAAGCCACCTCGGCACTCGATACGGAGTCGGAGATCCTCGTACAGGAAGCAGTCGAGCGCACGCTCGCCGGAAGGACCTCCGTCGTGATTGCCCATCGTCTCTCAACCATTCAACATTCCGACCGCATCATTGTCATCGAACGGGGACGCATCGTCGAAGAAGGAACGCACGCCACGCTCCTTTCCAACAACAACGGCACGTACAAGCGCTTGTACGAGCTTCAGTTCCAGGTGTAGCCGTGCGCGTCAGCGGATTCTCCATCATCCGAAACGGCGTCAGCTACGGCTACCCGTTCACCGAGGCGATTGCCTCCGTGCTTCCGCTCTGCGACGAGTTCATTGTGAACGTCGGAGTCTCGGAGGACGACACGCTTGCATTGGTCAAGGCCATCGACTCCCCCAAACTGAAGATCATCGAACGCGAGTGGGACATGTCCCTGCGACAAGGCGGGCTGCTCATCTCCGTCGAAACCAACCACGCTCTTGCCGCATGTACGGGCGACTGGTGTTTCTACATTCAGGCAGATGAAGTGCTGCACGAGAAGTACTACCCGACCGTCCGCGCAGCCATGGAGCGGTATCTGCACCACCCGAACGTCGAAGCGCTGCAGTTCGGGTACAAACACTTCTACGGAAGTTACGAGTACTATCAGGATAACTTTCGGAACTGGTATGTGAAAGAATCCCGCGTCATCAAGCGGCATCCCAACATCATCTCGTGGGGCGATGGCATGGACTTCCGGCATCGGGATGGGACGCTGCTGCGCGTCAGGCGCATCAAGGCAGAGATCTACCACTACGGATGGGTACGCCCACCGGATGTGATGTACCGAAAGAACGTCGGCTTTCATCGACTCTTTCATGACGATGACGAACACGTCAAGAACGTCGCCCGTCCGCGCGAACGCATCTACAGCGATCTCGGGCACCTCAAGCGCTTCACCGACACACATCCTGCCGTCATGCGCGAGCGGATTGCCACATCACGATGGGACTTCGATCCGAAGATCGAGCAGCAGCCGCCGGACTGGGTGCGGCACATCGTGCTGTTCCTCCAGCCTTTGACGAAGCGACTGAACCGTTGGTTCGGAACGTCTGCGTCCAGGCGATGACCTGAAAGGAAGACCATGAATCGTCCCTCGACCACGTCACCTTTTCATCGTCTCACACAGTTCCTGTTTGGTCACGAGACTGCACATGTGTCGGGAATTGACGTGGCCATCATTTTCCTGCTCATGGTCTTTCTCTTCAGCAGCACGCTGTCCATCGCAGCAATGAACATTGCCTACGGTGCAGCCGCCTTGTTATGGGTCGGAAAGATGGCATATCGCCGCGAGCACACATTCCCCCGTACGCAGTTCGATTATTACTTTCTTGCCTTCATCGCGGCCGAGGCGTTGGCTACGGTCTTCGCACACAACAGGCAGCAGTCGCTGCTGTACATGTATAGGCGCGTGACCTTGCTGCCGGTCCTCTATCTCGTGCTTGCCAATATCCGCTCGCCGCGTGTGTTGCGGCTGCTGTTCGGAACGCTCCTCACGTCGATGCTCTTTGTCGCGCTCTGGAGCCTGCGAAGCATCGTCCTTCATTTCGGGGACTTCATTCTCTTCCAACGTCGCCTTCAGGACTTTCAGATGTACATGACTGCCGGCGGAATGATGATGATCGGGATGTTGCTGCTTCTGCCGTTTACGGTTCACCCAACAACGCCGGCAAAGGTGCGCTGGCTCGCGCTTGCGTCGCTCGTTCCTATCGGCATCAATTTGCTCTTTACGTTTACACGCAGTTCGTGGCTTGGTTTCCTTGCGGGCGCCGTCGTGATCGGCGCCTTTCGAGCGAGGAAACTCTTTCTGCCGCTTGTCGTTGTCGTGGTCGCTGTCGTGATGGTGGCCTCGCCCGAAATGCGCGAGCGCATGTCGAGCACATTCAATCCCTACCATTACAACAACATCTCCCGCTTGCAGATGTGGACAACCGGCGTGAAGATCTTCCTCGACAACCCGCTCGTCGGCGTCGGCGACATCGGCATCGAACAGGTGTGGCCCAAGTATGCCCCGCCCGACTGGAAGCCAGCAGGTCATCTTCACAACAATCTCATCATGTGGGCCGTAACGCTTGGGGGGGTTGGGTTGATTGTCCTGATCGCGCTGTTTGTCCGGATCTGGATTGTGGTTCGACGCATCGAACGGCGATTGCACGGCGATTGGTTCGGCGGATCGTTGGCGCTGGGCGCACTTGCCGTGCTGGCAGGTTTTCATGTGAACGGACTGTTCGAGTGGAATTTTGGCGATGCGGAGATTATCATTATTGTGTGGACAATTATCGGCTTTGCTCTCGCCGCAGAGAACGTCCTGAAGACGCACAACGGCAATGCCTAAACTGTCCGTCATAACGCTCGCATTCAACGAAGAGACCAACATCGCGGAGTGTCTTGCCACGGTGCGGTGGGCAGATGAAATTATCGTTGTCGATTCCGGAAGCACGGATCGGACAGTGGCACTGGCGCGGCAGTTCACGGACAAGGTGCTGACGGTGGAATGGCGCGGATACGGCGCAACGAAGAATCTCGCGCTCGAACACGCAACGGGCGAGTGGATTCTCTGGCTCGATGCGGATGAACGGGTACCGGCAGAACTGGCCGCTGAGATGCAAGAGGTTCTCCGCAGCAATGACGAGGTGATTGCCGGCTATGCCGTTGCACGCCGCGCGTATTTCTTGGGGAGATGGATCAAGCACTGCGGCTGGTATCCCGGACGCGTGACGCGACTATTCCGGAGAGCCAACGCCCGATTCACGGAAAGCAACGTGCATGAGCAGATTGTGGTTGATGGAAGAGTCGCTGCACTGAAGAACGACTTGCTGCACTACACGGACCCGAGTCTTCAGCATTACTTCCACAAATTCAATCGCTATACTTCTCTCGCTGCGGCGGATTTGCAGGCGGCAGGGAAGAAGTTTTCCGTGCTTGATCTTCTCCTCCGACCCGCATTTCTGTTCTTCAAGATGTATGTTGTCAAGCGCGGATTCCTCGACGGCATCCAGGGCTTCATCCTCTGTGTCGTCTCATCCGCGTACGTCTTCACCAAGTATGCAAAGCTCTGGGAGTTGCAGAAACGATCATGAACTGGTGTTGATAGTCTCGTAACCACAAGGAGATCGTTTATGGAGATCAAAGACAAGAACAGCCAGCTATTTCTTCAAATGATATTTATGTATCATGCAGCGTGTATGGAGCACCTCGGCAAGGTGAAGAGTACCATCACCGGCAAGATTGAGCGTAACCTTGCGGCCGCTCAGGGAACGATCGACATGCTGGACATGCTGAAGGAAAAGACGAAAGGCAACCTTACGAAAGAAGAAGAGCGCTTCCTGAATGAGCTGCTGCGCGAGCTGAAACTCAACTTTGTGGACGAGAAAGCAAAAGACGAACAGGCGAAAACCGGCCAATCACCCCAACAAGAACCCTCCCAGCAGAACTAATGCGCTTCGGTATCATCGGAAATATCTCGAAGCAGGGTCTGCCTGCGGTCGTCAAACTCCTTGTTGAAACCCTCAGGCGCTACAAGGCCGACTTCGTCATCGACAAGGACATCGTGGATCTGATGAACTCCAAAACGATGAGCCTTGGTGACGTCGACGCATGTAGCCGTGAGCGTTGCGTGCAGGGCGTCGATGTGCTCATCGCGATGGGGGGCGACGGGACCATGCTCGCCGCGGCGCGAGAAGTTGGATCGAATGGAACCCCTATCCTCGGCGTCAATCTCGGCAAGCTCGGCTTCCTTGCAGAGTTTGCCCCCGAGGAAGTGCAGAGCGAATTGGAGAACGTTCTCGCGGGACGATATATCATCGAGGAGCGATTGCTGTTGGAAGCAACAACGCCTTCACTGCCCGGCAACGTGATGCATGCCGTGAACGATGTTGTGGTGGACAAATCCCGTTCTGCCCGCGTCATCGATATCGAAACCTACATCAACGGGACGTTTGCCGTCACCTACCGCGGCGATGGGCTGATTATCTCCACACCCACAGGCTCTACGGCTTATGCACTCTCCAATGGCGGGCCCATCGTCATTCCTACGGCAGCAGTCATCGGCATTACGCCCATCGCTCCGCATACACTCAGCGGGCGACCTCTGATCATCCCGGACACCGACTCGATTCGCGTCGTGGTGTACGCGACGACGAACGAGGTGCTGCTTTCGACCGACGGGCAGGAGATGGGTGTGCTTGAGCCACCGTTAGAGATCTTTGTCCGGAAAGCCGAACACACGCTGAGGCTCATCAAACGTATTGACCGATCGTACTACGAAGTGCTGCGTGCAAAATTGTTGTGGGGAAAAGACACGAGGTTAGAGTTGTAGCACGCATCTCCCGATTCGTGATAGAGGGTCCTGAAGCAATCCTCCGGGCTTTCCCCTCTCCAACTAATTCCTCAGCGCCCCCTCATTGATCCAGGTTCGAATGCCATTGATCTGGTTTTGATTGAGAGGATTTCGGTTGAGCGGCATGCGCGCACCGTCGGCACGTCCTTCAAGCTTCATCACCAACCGACTGTTTTGTGCATCGCCCGGAATCACGACAGGAATGCCTCTCACACCGAAGCGGAGGTTCTCGTACGTATCCAGCCGCAACTGGTCACCGGGCTCCGCTTGACTGTGGCACCCAACCAGCGCGCACGTCTGATTGAACAACACCTGCACATGTTGAGCGTAGCTCACATTGCGTTCCGGAAAAACAACATCCGAAGGACTCCCGTCCGGTCCCTGAATGCCGCTGTCTTTGGAGCAGCCCGTCAGAAAGAGAACAACGATGATCGGAACAGAAACAATCACCGTACGTGCATGCATCGCGTCACCACGGTTCTGGAACGGAAAAAGGGAAGCCATCTTCCCTTTCTGATGTGGAGCTGAGGGGGATCGAACCCCTGACCTCGTGAATGCCATTCACGCGCTCTCCCAGCTGAGCTACAGCCCCTCCAATGCACTGCCAATATAGGAAGATCAGGTTCGAGATGCAACGCAGCGGCGAACGCCCTCGCCCACTTCGTCCATCACCTGCGGTGAGAGATCGGACTGATAGATCTCGAACAACTCACGTTCCTCGATGCGAATGTGTTTTTCCAACAGTTCGCCCAATGCCACAAGTGCTTTCTCAAGCTCGTCCCCCCTCGCCTGCGTAATGATGCCGACAAGGCGCTCCATTTCTCGGTGCTGACCAACCAAGGTATTGATGATGGGACCTGAGCGCGAGCTGTGCTCTCTCAGGATGGGGAACACGGCTTCTTCCTCCGCCACGAAATGCGAGCGCAATTCCTTCTCATAGAACTCGTGCACACGACGCGCCTGTTCGGTGCGGTCATGCGTCCAGCCGTCGGTGAGCAACGCTTGATCCCCCTGGCGCAGCCGCAGAGCCAGTGCGAGACCGTGATGATGATCCTGCGAAAGGAGAACGAGGCTTGGATGACGCTTCGCCATGATCAGGCTGCATCCATGCAGTTGTTGTTCTTTTCAGTATATTGCAACAGCAATCGTGACTTCGTCATGGGAAGACTTGATCTCGCCCTTACACTTATCTTTGCCCCCATTGCACTCGGTGCATTCGCCTTTACTGTGTTCTGTGTGCGTAAGGCACTGAGGGTCGCCGGCGAACGCGACGGCGATTTCAAGATGTTCCTCTGGTCGGCCTGCTCGATGGTAGGCTTCATTGTTGCAGGAATGATCACTGCGTACATTCTCCTTCCCCTTCTCGTTGCCTACACTGCTTTCTGATCGTCCGCCGCGCTCATCGGCGCCTACCGCACGACGCTCCCGCTGTCGATCTCGCCGGTGGGCGCAACAAGCAACAGCTTCCCATTGCTATCCGTTGCCGCCAGCAGCATGCCGCGTGATTCGTGCCCCATCAACTTCGCAGGCTGAAGGTTGTACACGACCACCACACTCTTGCCCACCAACTCCTCGGGCTTGTAGTGTTGTGCAATGCCCGCCACAATTTGCCTCTTCTCTCCCCCAACATCCACCTGAAGCTTCAGCAGCTTCTCCGATTTCGGCACGCTTTCGCACTCGAGTATCTTCGCCACGCGCAGGTCAATCTTTCTGAAGTCGTCGATAGTAATGAGCGGCTTCTCCTCGACGGCGACGGGCGGCTGCCCTCCGCCGGTAACGCCGGGCTGTGTTGTGTCCTTGATGGCTTGTTCAATCACACTATCCTCAATCTTGTTGAACAGAATTTCCACTGCACCAAGCCTGTGGCCCGACGCGACCAGAAGCTCGGCGGCGCTTTCCCAGCGCTGCGTCGCGGCTGTTCCCTCGAGTCCCAGCATCTTCCAGATACGTTCGCACGCACCAGGGATGACGGGCGACAGCAGAATCGCGAGCGCACGGGCAAGCTGAAAACTCACGTTGATGGTCGTCCCGCATTGCAGCGGGTCAGATTTCGCCGTCCTCCACGGCTCGCTGTCGTTGAAGTACTTGTTGGCCGCTCGCGCAAGGTTCATGATTTCGAGCAGGCCGTCGCGGAAGCGATAGTGCTCAAAGTGTGCCGCTGCAAGCTCGGTTGCGCTCTTCATCGTCGCAATGATCTGGTGATCGAGTTGCGTCAGCGGGCCGCGTTCCGGTACAGTGCCCCCGAAGGTTCGGCCTGCAAAGGCCAGCGTGCGGTTGACGAAGTTGCCAAGGATGTCCGCCAGCTCGTTGTTGTTCTTTGCCTGAAAGTCGCGCCAGTAGAAATCCGAATCCCGATACTCGGGCAGCGATGAGGTCAGATAGTATCGCAGCGAGTCTGCGGGAAACCGGTCGAGAAACTCCTGCACGTCGATACCGATACCGCGGCTCTTGGAGAACTTCTGTCCCTCGAAGTTCAGAAATTCGTTGGCAGGGACGTTCTCCGGAAGCACGTACTTCTCCGCGTGCGTGTCGTTCCACGCCATCAGCATTGCCGGGAAGACGATGCAGTGAAACACCACGTTGTCTTTGCCGATGAAGGCAACGTACTTTGTCCTCTCATCCAGCCAGTAGTGCTTCCAGCGATCGGGGGCACCATGACGCTGCGCCCATTCTTTCGTCGAAGAAATGTAGCCGAGGACGGCATCGAACCAAACATAGAGCACTTTGCTTTCATAGCCGGGAAGGGGAATCTTCACCCCCCAATCGAGGTCGCGTGTTACGGCCCGATCTTCCAGTCCTTCCGTGAACCACGACTGGCAGTACTTGAGTACATTCTCCTTCCATCCGTCTCGTGCATTGCGCTCGGCGATGTACGCTTCAAGCCTGTGTTGGAAAGCCCCGAGCGGAAAATAGAGGTGGTTTGTCTCGCGCAACACCGGTGCTTCGCCGGAGATTTTGCTGCGCGGATTGATGAGTTGTGTAGGATTGAGAAACGACCCGCACTTCTCGCACTGGTCGCCGCGTGCTTCATCGCTGCCGCATACGGGACACGTCCCTTCCACGTACCTGTCAGGAAGGAACATCCTGGCCTTCGGGTCATAGAACTGCTGCTCCTTTTTCTCTTTCAGGATTCCCCGGCGATGAAAATCGAGGAAAAACTCCAGTGCCGTCTGGTGATGCAGTGGCAGAGACGTTCGTGAGTAATTGTCGAAGCTTATGCCGAACCGCTCGAACGCAACTTTGTTCATTGCGTGGTAGCGGTCAACAATCGCTTGCGGGGTGGTCTTTTCTTTCTCGGCCGTAATTGTGATGGGCACACCATGTTCATCCGAACCGCAGATGAAGACAACGTCCCGTCCCCGTAAACGCTGAAACCGGACATAAATATCAGCGGGCAGGTATGCACCGGCAAGATGGCCAAGATGGATCGCGCCATTGGCATACGGAAGCGCCGCGGTAACAAGAATACGCTGACTCATCGAATCCTGTGATGTTCCTCTTATGAAGGCGCTGCTTCGAGAATTGCGCGCCGCAGTTTCACCGCAAGTTGAAGCAACACGAGTTGAATGTATCCATTTTTGTAGACAAGGGAAATAGCGTGATCGACAGAAGCAAGCACGCTGCGCAGATCGGCATGGGCAAACTTTGCCGTGAACTTCCGAAGATCATCCTGCTGATCGAGGTTGATGATCCGCCCTCCGTTCACCAGGACAAATGCGTCCCGGAACCAGATGGCCATGAGCCGCAAATAGCGCGCAACGAAGTCCCTATCCTTCTCGGCAGAAAGCCGTTCGATGTGGGCAACGAGGTTCACGCGATTGTTTGCCAGCACCGTGCGGATGAACGACACGACATCCTGCCGCAATTCGACGAGGTCCGTTTCGAGAAGCTCGAGTGCTTGCACATAACTGCCACCGGCAAGCCGTGCAACGAGCGCCGCCTTATCTTCCGGGACACGTTCACGCTCCACCAGTGCAATGCGGATATCATTCTCTGTCAGCGGATCGAACCGAACGATCTGACACCGCGACACAATGGTGCTGAGTAACGCATCTGGACGCGAAGTGGTGAGGATAAGCATCGTATCGTGCGCGGGTTCTTCCAGCGTCTTCAGGATCGTGTTGGCGGCTTCGGGGCTCATGTCTTCGGCGTTCGAGATGATGAAGACGTTCCGCCCTTTGGAGACATGGCTCATCACCGCCTGGCGCCGCACTTCACGGATGCTGTTGATCTTGATGACGCTCGCCCGTGGGATGGAGATGCGATGATAGGGATTCTCTCCCTTGAGTCGCAACTGCAGCTGAATGGCTTCGACATCGGCCGGCGCAAGTTTCTCCACGGGAGAGTCCTCGGGCGTTTCTCCTTTCCCGGCGGGCAAGGCGGTAATGAAGCGAACATCGGGATGTTGGAGCGTGTTCATCTTGATGCAGGACGCGCACGCGTCGCAGGCCTCCTCCTCGTTGCGCTCGCAGTGGAGCACGCGGGCAAGCTCCAGCGCCACGGCATCCTTGCCCACACCTTCATGTCCCACAAAGAGGTATGCGTGCGGTAAGCGCTGGGAGCGCAATGCCGCAAGCAGGATATTCTTGACACGCTGTTGTCCTATTACCCTATGCCACATGCAAGCTCCTAGAATGCATGGCCAATACCGAAATGGATGATACCGGTTCTCAGCACATCACCCCAGAATCTTCGCTTTGTGATCCACGTGTTAGTGCGCGGATCGTGCACTTGAATGCCATAGTCGACGCGAAAGGGACCGAAGAACGTATCATAGCGCAGTCCGAACCCGGCTGCAACGGCAACGCCACGCAGACGCAAGTCGTTTGCTTCAGCCCACACATTTCCGAAGTCCACAAAAAGGACCGTCCACAGTCTATCCCAGAAGTCATCTTTCAGCGCTTGCAGGATGTTGGTGCGCAATTCCAGCCCCCCCTCAAAGAGGACGTTGCCGCCAAGCTGAGGATCGCCGCTGGCACTCAGATCACGGTACCGCCATCCGCGGACGCTGCTGCCGCCGCCTGCGTAGAAACGATGTGTCTGAGGAATTGCCCGCGTGGTATCGCCGCGGCTTTGGCCGTACTTCTCCTCGAACCCTACCCTGAGCTTCAGCGCGAAAATCGAAAACCGTCTATCCCGTGTCAGGTCGAAGTACCATCTGCCCACAAGGTTTGTCCGGTAGAACTGCGTGAACGGCTTGTTGACCCAGTTCCAGTTACTCAGCACCAGAGGCAGCAGGCCCGACTCTTCGATAGTCCACGCATGGATGAACCCACGCGAGGGGGAGAAGATATCGTTCGTCTTATCACGCTGGATTGTAAACGAGAGAATCGAGTTGAACTGTTCTTTTTGTGCCTCAAGGTCGCGCAACTGGCGGAGAATGTCGATGTCGGTGGAATCCGGCCGAATGTTCGGGCGCTTGCTGAGCTGCACGTACTGTGCCGTCCAATCGAGAAAGCCGGTGGTAAATTCCGCGAAGCGAAACCCGAATCCGAACTTATTCTGGAAGATCGAGGAAAGATACAACTTCTGTTTGTCGCGGATATACGACAGCGACCACGTCCCCTTAATCTTGTTTGAAAAGAAATACGGTTGCAGCAGCTCGAACGTCGCATCGAGATTGGCAATCGCGTCGGTTTCCAGCTTGAAGAAATCCGGGAACTCACCCAACGTTGCCGTGCGGAATCGAACACGCATGGTGGCAGTACGGAGTCCGCCCAGAAAGTTCCTGCTGGAATATCCGACACCGACACCAAGATTGAAGTTGCCGTTCTCATCGCTCATCGAAAGCTCGGGCGCAAGCTCGTGGCGGTCGCGCGGCCGGATCTTCACAATGCCGTCCACGGCAGTGGACTCAGGATGATCGTAGGGGCTGAGGTATGTTTCGATCCATGCCCGGTCGAAGATGCCGACGCGGTTCAGGTTTCGTTCGCTGAACTTGATGTTCTCAAGGTTATAGACATCCCCCGGCTTGATATCAAGTTGATGCAGCACATCCTCGTCGTCGATGTCCTCACGTCGCAGTTCCTGTTCCTGCTGAACCGTAATGGTGCGGAATCGATATCGCTTGCCGAGCGCAAAGCCAAGAACAACGGAATAGTTGCGTGTACTGGTATAGTACGTCATCGACGAGCTATCGCGTGCAAACACCGCGCGGGCATAGCCGTCGTTATGCACAATGCGAAGCACGCGGTTGACCTCTTCCTCCAGTAGTGCTTTGCTGAAAGGGTCCCCCTGCACAATGCGCGGGTCCGAGCCAATTTCCTCATACACAACCGTTGGCGCGTTCACAATGCCTTTGTACACCAGTGTGTCGATCAGCGAGCGATATCCTTCCCGAATTCTGATGGTGATCTCGACGGACGCATCTCGGTACGAGAAGGCGAGAGCGCTATCGACGGTCGCTTCCTGGAAGCCGTGTTCTCTGTAGAACAGACGAAGGCGGGCAAGATCATCGGCGAGCAGCGCCGGATTAAGGTATTCGCTCTTCCTTCCAAGACGCTCGCTGATGTTGTTGTAAAGAAATTTGTCAAAGAACCCCGGGGTTTCCCTCGTGTGCATGACCTGCAACAGTTCGCTGGTGCTGAAGCTCTCATTCCCCTCGAAGTGGATGGCACGAATCTCGAATTGCTGGAGCACCCCCTGCGGGAAATTTGCTGCAGCGCTGCGATCGGCCAGTATGATCGCCAGGAAGAGCAGAAACACCTTGAGGAGGCAGGCAGGCGTATGTCGGGCAAGAGAGAGTACCATGAACCTCACGTCCACAAACAAAAAGCCCATCCCGACTCATCGGAATGGGCGTAAGATTCCATCCGGGTAGATCAAGGGAAGCAACTGAGGCCGGCGATGCTAATATTCCCCTTCATCTTCGAAGAAGAAATCTTCGTCTGTCGGATAGTCGGGCCAGATTTCCTCCATGCTCTCGTAGGGCTCGTCGCTATCCTCCAGTTCCTGAAGATTCTCGATCACCTCCGCTGGTGCTCCGGTCCGGGTTGCATAGTCGATAAGTTCTTCTTTTGTTGCGGGCCATGGAGCATCATCCAGGTATGAAGCGAGTTCCATCGTCCAGATCACAGTACTATCACTTCCTTTCTCATCGTTGAACAACGAATTGCGTTGATGCCCTCTCCATTACTGTGAGCTCGCGAGCTGGGCACGATATCTCGCGGCATCAATATCGTCAAAGAAATGATCGACGGGGTTGAGCTTCCTCCCGTTGAGCCGGACCTCGTAATGGAGGTGTGGTCCACTCACCAAGCCTGAACGACCTGAGCGGGCAATAAGTTCCCCCCGTTTCACCTTCTGACCCGAGCGGACACGCACCTGCGAGAGATGTGCATACAGCGTTGTGTAGCCGTAGCCGTGGTTGATCTCCACAACAGCGCCGTAGCCGCTGGCGGTACGCCCGGCAAATGTCACGGTCCCGTCTCCCGTGGCGTACACCGGCGTCCCAACATCGGTGATGATATCAAGACCTTCGTGCATGCGCCACACGCCGAGCACGGGATGGATCCTCATGCCGTAGCCTCTGATCGAGTATTCCCCCGCACATGGCTTGATTGCCGGAAGGTGCATAAAGAATGTCTTGTTGTACTCGTACCGCTTTGTGATTTCCTCGTAACTCTTTTTTTGCAATTCCACTTCCCGTTCCAGCTGCGAGAGCAAATCGCTGGAGTTGGCCAGGAGCGAGCCTGCGTCAGGCGAAAGGAACGGGAAGGAAGCAGAGCTCAGAGAACCACCGACAGCAGCCTGCTTGGTATCTCCATCGATCTTTCCCAAGTCCACCATCAAACGGAGCTGGTTGTTCCGTTCCGCAAGCTCGTCGATGTTCTTCCGAACCTCCAGTGCTTTCCTGTTCAGTTCACGGATCTGCTCTTTGAGATACGTGTTTTCGGCGACAACTTCGGAGGTCTTCGTCATGCCCAGCGGATCGCCCAGCGCGTAGTTTATGAAGAAGAACACACCGAACATCCCGATGCCCAACAACACGGCCGAGCCGAGGGTCTTCGCTACGAAGAACCGAACCTCGTGGAAGCCCAGGGTCTTGTCTGAGAAGTAGAAGAATCGTAGTCTTTTTCGCACTCTCACCTCGCTCAGTGGTACAACAATGAACTCACAAGTCTCCCCTGAAGAAACTACTACACTTCTCTTGTTTTTGAAGTAAATGAGTTTGGGTTCAAAAACGAGAACTGAACGGTGTCACGCGGGACAGATGATGCTGCAAAAGGCAAACGAATGATAAATAATCTCACCCCGTTTGTCAAGAAGTTTCTCCGGCATTAGAGTTTTTTAACCAAGTGGATTGGCGGACAGCCGTACGCAATTCCCCGTAGTTGCACTCTACTCGAAATCGTGTTCGAAGTAGTTGATCGCCCTGTCCCCTTTGCGCCGCTTTGCTTCAATTTGCCCCTCGAGACGCTTCGCAAACTCCTTCGCGGCATCGTACCCATAATGCTTGAGAAGATAGTTGAGTGCTATAACCTCGGTGATGACCGTGACGTTCTTACCGGGAAAGATCGGCAGCCGAACGTGCGGCAACTCCACGTCCAGGACACTCACGGGCGTATCATCGAGGCCCGTGCGTGTATAATCCTCATCGGGCTTCCAGTCCTCCAACTCCACCACCACCTCCACGCGTTTCTGGAAGCGAATGGCTCGGATGCCGAACATGCTTCGCACATCAATGAGTCCGAGACCACGAATCTCCATGAAGTGTTTTACAAGTTCCGTGCCCGAACCCATGAGAATCCCCTCTCCCTTCCTCGTCACATTCACCACATCGTCAGCAACAAGACGGTGACCTCGTTCTACAAGATCGAGTGCGATCTCACTCTTGCCGATCCCCGACCGACCCATCAAGAGCACACCTACGCCATACACGTCCACAAAGGAACCGTGCAGGACAATCTGCGGAGCGAACTGATCATCGAGGAAGTCGGCGATGAAGTACGCAATCTTTGTCGTTTCGAACGGCGTGCCGAAGATCGGGATGCCTTTGTTCGATGCCGCATCCAGCAATCCTTGCTCGAGTTGGTTGCCGTTCGTGAGAACGATACAAGGCATCTTGAATTCGAGCAGGGAGGTGAATGCCCGGTAGCGCTGGTCGGGTGAGAGTGAGTTGAGATAGTTGATTTCCGTGTTCCCAATGATCTGGACACGATCGTAGGTGAACAGATCAACATAGCCGGCAAGCGCAAGACCCGGACGGTGCAGGTTCTTGTCCTTGATATGGTTGTCGAAGCCGTTCTCGCCGTTCAGCTTGTGCAGCTTGAAGCGTTCGTGATTGGCTTCAAAGAACTGGCCCACGGTGATGAACTTCTTCCGCGTCTCCCTGTTCTTGTCGATTTTCACAGACCTCTCCTTCGGGCCGCTATACCTTTTCCTGGATGCGGCGCACCTTCGTCTTGTCCTTCTCTCGTAGTTTCGATTTGTACTTCTTCAATTGCGTCTCAAGCTTTTCCATCGCGCCATCAATCGCTTTCACGTAATCATCCGATCGCTCCCGCGCCGTGAGGATAACCCCGTACACGTGCAGGTTCACTTCCGCCGTCTTCACGCTGTTGGTTCCGCGCTCATAGAATAAGATGATGTCGGCTTTGACAATCCCGTTGTACAACCGCTCCAACTTTTTCACCTCAGCAAGTGCATGGTTCTTGATCTCCGGATGCGCTCGAAACCGCCGTGCTGTGAAATTAATGTCCATGAGTGTTCTCCTTTCCCTACGTGGATGGTGACCGGTTTATGATGCTTTGGGATGTGCTTGAGCGTACACCTTCTTAAGACGTTCGACGCTTACGTGCGTATAGACTTGGGTGGTGGATAGACTCTCGTGCCCCAACAGTTGCTGCACGGCTTTCAGGTCTGCTCCCCGATCCAGCAGGTGCGTTGCAAAGCTGTGCCGCAACACGTGCGGGCTTTTCTTACTGATCTCCGAGACCCGGCCAATGTACCGGTGCATCAGAACATTCACACCTTTGGGAGAAAGACGCTTTCCGCGTTTGGTGATGAAGACAGCTTCGCCTGCTGTTTCATCCTTGAACCCCGACTCAACAAGAGCGCCGCGAACGCGGGCATACTCTTGCAAGGCTTCCTTCGCCTTTCTTCCGTACGGCACAATTCGCTGCTTGTTCCCCTTCCCGCGGACTTTCAGTGTGGTATCCGACACATTGATGTCATTCCAATTCAAGCCGATCGCCTCTGCCAACCGAATGCCCGTCCCGTAAAGAACCTCCAGCAACGCACGATCGCGCAGCCCTTCGGGGGTGGAGCGGTCGGGTTGTTCCATCAACAATGTAATCTCGTCTTCGGCAAGAACAGTCGGGAGTGTTTTGGGAAGTTTCGGCGCATGTACTGCCGCAGCAGGATTCGTCGCAATGACGTTGCTTCTCCGGAGAAATCGGAAGAACGACTTGAGACAGGCGAGCTTGCGTGCAATGCTTCTGCGCGAATAGCCTTGATCGAGCAAGTCGTGCAGGAATCCGCGTATCGCCTGATGATCGATCTTCCTTACGTCGGCGGTTGCATCGACATCGACACGCGACAGAAATGCGATGAATTGCCCGAGGTCATCCTCATACGACGCGAGCGTATGAGCCGAGCAGTTGCGCTCTCCCCTGAGGTAGTGGAGGAATATCCGTACGTAGTCCTGCATGACACCACGTGTACCGTGCATTACGTGGCAAGCTCAGCACTCACTTCTTCCTTGGCCACTTCCGCCTTGCAGGAGGGGCACAGCAGGAACTCGCCGCGTGTTTGGGTCGATTTGACAACCATATACGGATTGCCACATGTGTCGCATGCTCGCGCCACCGGCCGATCCCACGACGCAAAATCACACTCCGGGTACCGAGAGCACCCGTAGAAGGTCCGCTTGCGTTTGGTCTTCCGTTCGATGACATCGCCGGTAGCACACTTCGGGCACTTGACGCCAATGCCGATGGGCCGGGTGTAGGTACAAGTCGGATAATTCGAACACCCGAGGAACGCTCCAAAGCGTCCACCCTTTACCACCATATCGGCACCGCACACTTCGCACTTCACGCCAACGACGTGTTTCGTTGCTTCCTGCTCTTCCTTCAGCGGCTTCGTATTCTTGCATGAAGGATAGCCGCTGCATGCCATGAAGCGTCCGTTGCGGCCCCACTTGATAATCATCGGTTTGCCGCATATCTCGCACACCTCGTCGGTTGCTTCTTGCAACGATTTCTTGATCGCGGAAGCCGTCTTTTCCACCCTCTCAACGTCGCGGATAAACGGGTGGTAGAAGTCCTCCATCACTTGCCGGTATGTTCGTTCACCTGTAGCAATCGTCTCAAGTTCGTCTTCCATTCTTGCGGTGAACGCAACATTGATGATATGCGGGAAGCTTTTGACGAGAACCTTATTGACTTCCTTGCCCAGCTCTGTCGGATACAGCCGCCTGTCGCGCGCCTCGACATACTTGCGCGCCTGTATCGTATCGACAATCAGCGCGTAGGTGCTGGGCCGCCCGATGCCCAGCGCTTCTAGCTCTTTGATCAAGGAGCTGTCTGTATAGCGGGCGGGCGGTTTGGTGAAATGTTGATTGGGAAGCACAGCCGTCAGCTCTGCGCGATCGTCTGCCTTGAGGTTTGCCGGCAGGCTTGACTTTGGGTCCTCATTCGCTTCTACCTCCTTCTCCGTTTCATCGAGAGTATCGTCATACACCTGCAGGAAGCCGCGAAACTTCGGCCGCGAGTCGGTTGCGCGGAACAGATAGTCGCCCCCCACCACGTCCACCGTGGTTTGCTCGAACACGGCCTGGGTCATCTGGCAGGCAACGAATCTGTTCCAGATCAACTCATACAATTCGTACAGTTCCTTGTCGAGAAAACGTTTGACGTACTTCGGCGTAAACTTCAACGACGTCGGTCGGATGGCCTCGTGTGCATCTTGCGAGCTTTTGCCTTTCTTGAACTGGCGCGGCGTTTCGGGAACGTACTCTTTGCCGTAGTTGCTGAAAATGTACTCACGCACATCGCGCACGGCCTCCTCGCTCAAGCGCGTCGAGTCCGTTCGCATATAGGTGATCAACCCCACGCGCCCCTCGTCGCCCACATCAACGCCTTCATACAGCTTCTGGGCAAGCATCATCGTCCGCTTAGCGTTGAAGCGCAGTCGCCGGGCGGCTTCCTGCTGTAATGTACTGGTAATGAACGGTGCCGGAGGATTGCGCTTGACGGGCTTGCGCTGAACATCGGCAATGTGAAAGGCCTGCCGGCGGATGTCGTTCACATAGCCTTCCGCGGTCGTCCTGTTGCTGATCTTCGGATCAGCCCCGGCAACCTTGAACAACTTCGCGAAGAACGGATCGCTGTTCCCGACACGGAACTCGCCGACGATCGACCAGTATTCCTCGGGAATGAACGAATTGATCGCTTCTTCGCGCTCGCAGATCAGGCGCACAGCAACCGATTGCACGCGCCCTGCAGAGAGCACGCCATAATAAAACGTCTTCCACAAAAAGGGGCTTACCTTATAGCCGACCAGACGGTCCATCGCACGCCGCGCTTGCTGCGAGTCCACAAGACGTTCATTAATGCGCTGAGGATGTTGCATTGCCTCGGCGATTCCCCGATCGGTAATTTCATGAAACAGGACGCGGTAGATATTCCGATTCTTCTCTTCGATTTCCTTTGCCAGGTGCCAGGCAATCGCTTCCCCCTCGCGGTCAGGATCGGTGGCAAGATACACCGAGGACGCTTTTGCGGCGTGCTGGCGCAGCCTTTCAATCACCTCCTCCTTCCCTTTGATCGTCTCGTAGGAGAGTGCAAAGCCGTTCTCCACATCGACACCGAGCTTGCTCTTGGGCAGATTCTTGATGTGGCCGACCGAGGCCTCGACCACGTACTCGTTCCCCAAATACTTGTTAATCGTCTTGGCCTTTGAAGGCGACTCAACGACGATGAGTTTTGCCCCTTCGGGAACATCCTCGGGGAGGCCAATGCGCTTGCGCCGTTTGGGCGCCGCCGACGCCGCACCTGTTTCCGCGGGCGTGCCGTTGGTTGGTTTTGGATAGGATGCTGTTGCCGTTCGCTTCGCCATCAATGAATCGTTTCGTTGTTGTTCAGCAATGAATGCCCTCCCTTGTCCCTTCGCGGTTTTGCGAAGATGACCGCGGCGGCAATCTCCTGAATTTCCTGGACGGAGAGATTCTCGACCCCCGAGAGCATCGCCCGCTCGATCACGTTCTCGAAGTCGGAAGCATCCAGCAAGCCCAGTTCGTACAGTTGCATAAGGTATCCCTGAGCGTTGGTGCTCAACAGCATCTTCTCGGCATGATGAAGCTGACGGCGTGAGGAGTGCGATGGCCGTGCCTGCAGCACGATCTTGCCGTCTTCTACCGGCAACGTGTCGTACAGCCAGCTGAATGCGGCACTGATCTCCGATGGGGTGTACCCTCTGCTGGTCAAGTCCTCAAGATCCACATCACTGAGTCTCTTGTTTGCTTCGATTTCGGACATCAGGTACATGAGTATTTCGACAACCCGTTCTTTCATGTGTCGTTCCTTGGTGTGTGCGGAAACCAGAACCGGACATGCCGTTCCTGCACTTGCCTCATCTGTTGCGCCCCGCGCACAGTCCGGTCATCATACCCCAGAAGGTGAAGAACACCGTGCACGACAAGCCGCGCAACCTCCTCCGCAACGCTGACACGAAAGGTTCGTGCCTGCTGACGTGCTCGGTCAAGGTTCACGTAAATCTCTCCTTCCAGCACCTTCCCGCTTTCCAGCGGGAAGGTGATTACATCCGTTACGTAATCATGGTGCAGGTATTTCCGGTTGATTGCCCTGCACCGTCGCGAATCAATGAATACAACAGAAATCCTTCCCTTCCTCGTTCCCATCACTCTACGGACGTACGCTTCTACGGTGCGTCGCCGCATACGGTAGCGATGATGCGCGTTGACAACGTCAACATCCGGCATCAACGCGACCTTGCCGCGCGTTTGCCGGCTTTTCCCCGCTTACGCTCGCCAGCCTGTGCTTTCGGGGCAACCGGTGAGGTTTCGAGGATTGTGTCCGTCAGCGAGAGAGCGATGCCCGACAGCATTACCTCGGGGCCGAGCTGCGTGAAATCTCCCGACAGCAATGCACGATCCACATTGGCATAGAGCGAGCAGCCTCCCTCGCGCTCTACAATCAAACCGCTCAGCTTGCCGTTGTGTTCGCCAACGAATGTGACTTCGCCCAGCATGTCGCTGCCGACATAGCCCGAGCAGAAATGCAACTGCAGGTGTGCAGACTCCGTGTACACCGAAACTAAATTCCCCTTGTCCTTGCCTATCCTGATCTGTGGATAGATTTCCAGAGCAAGTTTTCTGCTGGGATCTTTCCCTGCCACGTCGTACCGATAGTGGGAGCCCATCGATCGTGGTGCAACGTTCAACAACTTCCCGATCTTCCTGAAGTCGGACAGCGTGAAGGTGAAGGACATAGTTCACTCATGAATAAGATAACAAAACCCCGAGATGATTCTTCGATAGCGCGGTCATCCGGGGTTTCTCACTCGCTGCCGTGATGATGCTTCATACAAGAGTCACGTTCGTTGCCTGTGGACCTTTCTTCCCTTCCACAACATCAAACTCGACGGTGGAACCGTTCGGCACCGTTGTGAGTGTTTTGTCTCGCAGGCCGGAGACATGAAAAAAAATATCGCCGCCGGATTGACGTTCGATAAATCCAAAACCCTTCTTTGCATCAAACCATTTGACCCGACCACGTTCCATTCCGGCTCCGCGTCTGTGAGATGATGGTGAATTGTCGTAACGAACTGGCGGCAATATATAGAGCATTCGAGTGATAGTCAAGCCTCTTCCGTGCACTCACCACTGCAATTCCATCCCTTCTTCCGCCGCCACGCACTCGAAGCGATAGCCGCGCGTCTTCACTTCCTTCTTGCATGTCTCGACAATCTCATCGATCTTATCGTCGCTGTGCGACGGGTCGTGATGAAAGAGAATGAGCTTCTTCACCTGTGCTTCGGCTGCCACCTTCAACGTGAAGAGATAGTGCGAGTGCCCCCACCCCACGCGGTTCACATACTCTTCGGGTGTATAGGTTGCATCGTGAATGAGAATGTCTGCTCCGCGCGCGAAGTCGAACACACGCTGATTTGGGTCGCCCTTACTTTCTGCATACTTGTCGGTGATAACCTTCTCGACGTTCTTGAGCGAGCGAGCAACCTCGCGGTCGAACGGCTCGTTGTCGCTAATGTACACCAACGAGCGTCCGGCAACATCCAGCCGGTAGCCCAGGGCGAAGGCAGGGTGGTTGACGTAGATCGAGGAAAGCTCCGCATCGTAAATTTGCATCCTTCCCTCACGCACGGGATGGAAGTTGATCTTTGCCTTCAGCTCATTGAGCTGGATGGGGAAATAGACTTTGTTCATCTGATCGGCAATCATCTGTCGCAGCGTGACATTCTTTGATTGCGCGCCGACAACCGTCAGCTCGTTGCCCGAGATGAATGCGGGCTTGAAGAACGGAAACCCTTGGATATGATCCCAGTGCGGATGGCCGATCAGGACGTACGCGTTCACCGACTCTCCCTTCGCCATGAGTGCTTCCCCCAGCTCACGAATGCCCGTTCCGGCATCGAAGATGACTAACTTGTTGTCCCGAAGCCGCACTTCGAGGCACGGTGTGTTGCCACCGTAGCGGACGGTATGCTTGCCCGGAGTCGGGATGGACCCGCGTGTGCCCCAGAACTTCAGTCTCACGTCCGATATCCTCGCGCGTATTCCACGTAATGCCGGGCCGATTCTTTGATCTGTTGCTTTTCCTCTGCCGTGAGCGGGCGGATGATTTTGGCAGGAACACCAGCAGCGAGCATACCTGTGGGGACGACAAAGTTCTGCAGCACGACGGCGCCCGCGGCAACGAGCGAGAACGCTTCCACGCGTGCGTTATCGAGAACAACCGCGCCCATGCCGATGAGACAGCAATCGTCAATCGTGCACCCGTGGATAATTGCCCGATGACCGACGGTCACGTCATTCCCGATCTTCACAGGGTAATCGTGCGTGACGTGCAGGACCGAGCAGTCCTGGATGTTCGTCCGTTCCCCGATCTCGATACTGTTGATGTCGCCGCGCACCACCGCGTTGAACCAGACACTTGCCTCCTGCGCAAGCCGTACGCTGCCGATGAGTTGCACCCCGTCAGCGACAAATGCCGACGGATGAAGGGACGGGGAGATGCCCTTGTACGGAATGACAGTCATGACTTACTCCTGCGCCCGGGGCGGCGTCCAACCGGTGCGTGTCCATTTCATAAGCTCGATGGTCACGCTGCCCAAAATCACTTTCATCTTTGCAACGATCGGTACCCGCGCCGCATCGTTACTGAACCACCCCTCAAAGTCTCCCGTCAGCCCAAAGATGCCTGTGAACTCCATCGTTCCTTCGAACCCAATTGCGTCCACAGGGTAGTCAATGAAATCCGACTCGACGGATTTCCTTTCTCCGGAGAAATCAATGTAGGTGAACACCTTTTTCTCCTTCACGATCGCCGGAATCTTGTGACGCCTGCCGGAAAACAGGTGCTCGCGGGCATAGAAGAATAACGACAAACCATCCTGCGTTTTCCCGTCCAAGATAAGTGTATCGCGGTGCTCGATAACCGTATCCCTCCCGCCGAACTCCAGGAAGGCCCGCTGCTCATTGTAGTTGAAGTAATACCGGCCGAATGACCAGTATTCTCCGTCGCGGCTCTTTCCGAGAAAGTAGCGCGAGAAGACTCCCGTGTCGATGAGACTTTCGAAGACGGCGTGGAGATCAACAAAGGGTACCTTCTTGTACGAGTCGATATAGGCCATCGTGTGGAACGCGGAGGAACCGTCGTACTGCGTCCTCTTCAGCGTCTTGATGCGAACCTGGCCAAGATCAATAAATCCATAGCGGACGTTGTAGATGAGATCCTCGCCTTCGAAAAACACCGACGAGGTGTTGACCGGTTTTTGGCTGGAACTACGGAAAGGAAGCAGAAGTGTCAACACAAGAACGGCAGCGCACATCCATACGCTGCCGCGATAGCCTCTGACTTGCTGTGGGGGTAGCAGTTGCAACGGGACCTTTACTTTAAGCTTGTCAGACTCTTGGAGATTTTTTCCGCTTCCGGGAACAAGCTTATGGCCTTTTTGAACTGGATGTCGTCCTGCAGCATCACGCGCGTCTGTCCGGCATTGCCCCACAAGGCCTTTGCGATCGCTGCTTTCACGAGCAGCTTCACAAAGCGAACATCCTTCTCGTACGTCTGCTGGTTGAACTGAATTCCTTTCGCCTTCGCCATGGAGTTGAGCGTCTCCAGCATTGAACCATCAACCTGAAACTTCTCGGCGAACTCCCGGCTATCCCGATACATCCGTCGCACCATCGTGCCGTTTACATCGAGATACTTGTTGGCAAAGTCGAGGTAGACCTGCTTCATACGAAGCTGGGCAGCGTACTCACCAAGACGCTCCGCTCGGACGATATAGTCCGGCGTGATACCGCCGCCGCCATAGACAACGCGCCCGCCGGCAGTTTTGAACTTAGGCTTCGTTGAATCTTTCTCCGCCGTATGCATCAGGTTCTCTCCCTCTTCCTCGTTCCGCTCCAGGGCTTCGCGTTGATAGCGGTTTCGGTCGCCATCAAAGGGGCGCTGAATCAAGCGACCGCTGGGCGTGTAGTAGCGCGCCGTGGTGATGCGGAACCCTGAGCCATCCGGCAAATCATACTGCCGCTGGACCAATCCCTTCCCGAACGTCGTTTCACCCACCACCAACCCGCGATCCCAATCCTGGACTGCGCCCGAGACAATTTCGCTGGCCGACGCAGAAGCATTGTTGACGAGAATAACGAGTGCTACGTCGGCAAAGCGGGCTGAACCGGAAGAGACATACTCTTCGTTGAATTCCGCACGGCGGCCCTTGGTGTACACGATCTTCTTTCCGCGTGGGAACAACTCGTCCGCCATCTTGAAGGCTTGCTCTAAATAGCCGCCGCCGTTGAAGCGCAGGTCGAGCACCAGGCGTTTCATCCCTTCCTTTTTGAGCCCGGAGACAGCCTCCACAAACTCGCTGTGGGTCGTTGCGGAGAATCGCGTCACGGCGACATATCCCACATCATCGCCCACCATGAACGCGGCATCAACCGTGTAGAGCGGTATCTTGTCACGTACGATGTCGAAATCGAGCAGGTTCTTCATGCCTGCCCGGAGGATGGAAACCTTCACTCTGGTACCCTTGGGTCCACGCAGCTTCTTGGGCACCATGTCCTGCGTGATGCCGATGGCGGAAGTGTCATTGATCTTCACGATCTTGTCGCCTGCTTCAATGCCCAGAGCCTCACTGGGCCCGCCCACAATGGGAGTGACTACAACGAGTGTGTCGTTCAAAACGGCAAACTCAATACCGATACCTTCGAAGCTTCCTTGAAAATCCTCCTTGATCCTCTGCATCTCGGATGCAGGGATGTACACCGAATGGGGATCCAACTCACCCAACATGCCCCGAATCGCTGCCTCCGTCAGCTTGCCGGTATCGACATCCTCGACGTACACCTTCTGCGCCATGCTCAACACATCTTTGAACTTGTTGATTTGGTCGTAGATGTTGTCGCCCGAGATCAGCTGATTCAGGACTGAGCCAGCAATAAGACTCAACACCACAAGCATACTCACTGTCAATAGCGAGAAACGCTTCCTCATAACACTCCCCATGATATTCTTCTCATGCAAACAATCCTCTGACACTACGATAACTCATGCATTTCAATGTGAGTGTAACCAAAAGGCATTTGAAAGTCAATGCAACGTTGCACACACGCCTGCGGAGGCTTTCGCTATCGAAGCAGTACCATCTTTCGCGCGAGGACAACGTCGCCAAACTTCAACCGATAAATATAGATGCCGCTGGGCAGTCCCGTTCCATCAAACTCCACCACCTTGAACCCTGAACCTTGTCCGAAGGACTCCTCACGGAGAAACCCGTCCACGAGTGTTGCCACTTCTCTTCCCAACATATCAAACACCTTCAGCGACACGAATCCAGCACCCTGAATCGAGTAAGCGATGCGCGTGGTGGAATTTCCGCCGGCGGCGGAGAACGGATTGGGATAGTTCTGGAACAAACGAAATGCGAGCGGCGCGTTGGCCTCCTCCACCGACGTAGGCGGCACAACACGGACGGTGAAATTCGGACTGTAGTTCCACGCATCGCCTGGAGGATCCGGCAGCGTGTCCAGATTGACGGAGTTCCCGGCCGCGTAGAGCGTATCGATGAAGCCAACGGTCAGCGGAGCCTTATAAGAGAACACCCATGAGATTGTATCCCGGCCGTTGCCCGGTCGGGGCCAGGTGTGTGTCAACTCGAGGCTATCAATGCCCGGCGATTCCGTCAGCAGTTGCGTCCACACAGAATCGACGATGCCGAGCGAGCCCCGATACGCCGCAACATTGAATCCAGCGGCGATATTCGGTCGCCGCGCAATATTGATGAAGTAGGTCGCCTGTTCCCCTGGACGCAGCGAATCCGGACCGACAATCCACACACGCACACTGTCGGAAGGCTCGAAGCCGTGGCACAGGCAGCCGTACCCGTTCTTGCGCGTCGCGTGCACGATGCCGGTTTGATGATAGAGTTCGAACCCGCAAAACACCGTCAGCATGAGGAGAGAAACAACTCCGGCCGTTTTACGCGTCACTGTCATACCTCGAACCTCCTTGGTGAAACGGTCTGTCATTTTACCAACATCATTTTGCGCACTTGCACCACCTCGCCGGCCTGGTCGTTCTGACCGGCGGTCGGGGCGCGCTCTCGCTGTGCGGTTGGCACGGCAGACAAACGATAGAAGTACATGCCGCTCGACAAGTTGAACGCAAGTGTCTGCGTGTTGAACGGAACGACATACCGGCCTGCGGACTGCCTTTCGTTCACCAGCGTGGCAATCTCCTGGCCGATCATGTTGTACACCTTCAAACTCACTACAGCATCCTTCGGTATGCCGTAGGCAATCACCGTTGAGCGGTTTCCGCCGGCGGTGGAAAATGGATTGGGATAGTTCTGGCTCAGTTCGAATGTCGTCGGGATTCCTCCTTCTGCCACGGCGTTGGGACCGAGAATCGTGAAAAGCCCGTCGCTCGAATCCACAACCGTCCCGCTGGTCTCGTCCATGACTCTCACACGGGCCTCGGTTGTCGGCGTGTTCGGGACGACCCAGGCATATGAACCCGATGAGGCAGCAACCCCTTGAGCGATGGTTTGCCACGAAGCAGCAGGAGCAGTCTTGTACGATATGGCCACCGTCGTCAGAGCCGTTGCAGTCCAGGAAATGGTTTCCGTCGTTCCGGCACGCCACAGCTCGCCGCCGTTCGGGGCAATCACCGAAATACTTGCTGCCGTCGTACCATTGCCCGAGACGCTCACACTGATCGGACTTCCGGGCACGTTGCAATGGAATTGCATTTCACCGCTGATATTGCCCACAATGGTTGGCGTGAAATGGATTTGGATGGTATCGGACTGCCCTGCCGGAATGCTGAACGAGCTTCTGCTAACGGCAAATGTTGGATCGCTGGCAACGACACTCGTTACCACGAGTGCGGCAGTTCCAGAGTTGGCAATCGTGACAGTACGGCTCGAGCGGGTGCCCACAGGGATGCTGCCGAAGTTTACTGGATTGGGTTGTGCGGAGAATGCGGCGACTGAAATCGTAAAGGGGTTGTCGCTGCTGTCGATGGGATTCGCATCACTCGCGTCCGAGATGCGCACGCGTGCCTGTGTTGTGGGACTGTTCGGGATGAGCCATGAGTACGAACCCGCTGTGCCCGGCGTGCTGGCAACGATGGTTTGCCACTGTGCACTTGGGGAAGTCTTGTACTCGATCCTCACATTCGCGACGTTCGTGGCAGTCCACGTGATGTTCCGCGTCGTGCCGTAGGGCCAGTTTTCTCCACCATTGGGCGATGTTAGCGTCAGCGCTTGTTGGGTTACCGTCGGAACCGTGTATGTGAAGGTGTATTTGTAAATCCCTCCGCTTTGTTGTGCGAGGAACGTCCCGCGGTCGTACGCGAGGATGGCGTAGTTGGAGCCGGAGAGGGGCGAGGTCGAAAACGACACGCCCGCGTTCGAGGAAAGGTACGACGTCGCACCACCATACACGCCGTACATCACCACGTTCGGATCGTCCTTGGCGATATCTACACCCCACGTTGAAGGGGTGGAAGCAACCGATGACCACGTGAGGCCGAAGTCCACCGTCTTGGTCACGCCGCCCGACCCCCATGCCGTAGCGTAGCCGAGTGTGTTATCCAGCGAACTGCCGGCGACGGTCGGGATTTCCGAGCCGGTTGTCGAATAGATGAGTTGGAACGTTCGGCCGCCATCGCCTGAGCGGAACATCTGCCCTTGTCCGCTGCCCGTAACGCCATCACCTACCCAAATCACCTCAGGCTTGTCGCGCACAACAACAATGTCGCACGGACTTCTGAATCCGGGCGCGCTCACTTCAGTCCAGGTGGCGCCAAAGTCTGTGGAACGGTAGAAGCGACCGTCTTCGGGACCGAAATAGAGTGTGTCGGGATGGGAGCCATCCATTTCCATCGGCATACCATACTCGGAGAAGTCCCGCGTCATGGTCACTGTCCATGAGACACCCCGATCGGTGGAGCGGACAATCCTGTCGGGCGCCCCATAGGCTGCAACCCACAGGTTTGTATCCTTCGGAGAGACATAGAACGAGTTGACCTTCGACCCGCCTGTCGGCATCGTGGCAATCTGTGTCCAGGTTTCTCCGCGGTTGTAGCTAACGTAGACTCGGGTGCCAAGCGCGCAGTAGATCGTATTCTTGTTGAACGCGCTGATACTGAAGGCGTTCCCTCGCACCGTTGCGGAGACCGAGAGCTTCTGGACCCATGCTGCCGACCGCGTCGTGCCTTGAGGCATCAGCCACGTTGTTCCGCCGTCCGTTGTGTAGAGAACGACATTGGTCTTTTCCCCGCATACCCACCCTTTTTGATTGTTGAAGAAGAAGATATCGTTCAATGTGGAATGCAACCCATGCTGCGGCCACTCGAACGCCGCGCCGCCGCTGGTGGTTCGTCGAATGTACCCACCTCCGCCGACGAAAAACGCCTCGGCCGCACTCTTCACAAAAACATCATTCACATCGGACTGGCTGTCTGTCTTGAGGTTGAGCGGCAGCCACGTCGAGCCTGCATCGCTGCTCATCATGCAGAAGGCATCGGTGCCTGTCACGTACACGATTGCACCGTTGGCTGCAATCGCGGTGATGGTCTTCGACCATCCGGAACCACCCACGTTCATCCAGCTCACCCCACCGTTCACCGTTTTCATGACAAGACCGTTCGTTCCGCCAAGGTATCCGGTGAGCGCACCAGCGAAGAAAAGCGACGTGATTGTCTCTGACGTTCCGAGCGGCACTGCCGACCACACCGTTCCGCCGTCGGTGGTCTTCAGCAATGTGCCGTTCGCCCCTGCAATCCAGCCGGTGAGACTGTCAACAAACAGCACGCGCGTCAGGTTCGTACTTCCCACGACATTCTTCTGCTCGAACGTTGCACCGTTGTCGGTCGACGCGTAGCATTTGCCCTCATCGCCGACAATCCAAACGGCGGTGCCGAGAGCGTATACGCTCCGCAACGTCGACGTTCCTTGCACCATCGACGACCACGTGATGCCGCCATCGAGCGAGCGGAAGACGGTGCCGCTGTTCCCAGCCGCCCAGACGGTGGTACCGTCGGGCGAGTGAACACTGTACAATCCATCTGCCTTGGTCTGCGCAACCGCAAACAATATCGCAAGGCAAACCAGAAGAGGTCTGTTCATTGTGCTCCTTATGTGTAGAGAGTGAATTATGGTGAGACTGGCAAGAGTCGAGCTATGGTCTCAACTTCAGCAAGACCCGCAACTGCGCGGTGCTTTATCTTTCCAGAGAACTTCGTAATCGTAATCCTTGCGGCGTCGATTTTGGTGGGGCGAACAGAAATCGCTGTTCCGCTCGTCTTCAGTGGGCCAACCACAGGAACGGCGGCGATTTCAGTACCGTGATAATATAACAAAATCCTACAATGATGCACGTTCAATCTGGTCCCTTCCGTTGGACGATCAGGGATGTTGTAAAGAACAAGCTCGCGTACTTCAATGGGGAGGGACCAGCGCAACTCCACCCACGGCTCCTTCTCTTCTCCGGCAACCCAGATGACCGAATCGCCGCCCACCCGAGCCTGGCGGTCGACCACGTTGCTGGGGGCAAACAATTTACCATTCCCTGCGCTGACTGTTGAGCTTGCCGTCACAGAAGCGGAAGGGGCTGCATTGAACCATTCGGCAATCTCCCCGTTTTTAGGAACTTCGAGCATCGAGTGACCGATGTGGCATCCTGCGCACTTCGTTCCCGACCCGACGCGCTCGAAGTTGAAGCCGGCGACGTGTGCAAACTTCCCGTCCGTCGTTTCCAGCACCTTTCCGTTCTTGTCAATGATTTGCTCGAACAACGGCACTTCGGCGGGCACATCGTGCTCGTGGACGGCGCCCATGTAAAATACCGGGGCCGTTTTCAGAAGAATAGAAGGATCCGGCCGGTCGCTGCTCTGCCGCTGCGGGTTCATGAAGAACTGAATCGTCAGGTCCTGAGCAATGCGCGGCGCATCGGGCATCGGTTCATCTACCCTGCCGTTGATGAAGATGTTCATGCAATCGAAGCGGAAAAAATCATTCCGCGCGTACGTCTCCGGATCCTCGGTCGGAGGAAGATCGGACACGGGGGTCACAAACTGTTCGATGACCACAGGGGGAGGTTTCGTTGCAACGACACGTTGCGGCTCAAGCTCAAGTGTCCCGGGCAGATCCACCACTGCCCGAAGGTTCTTTCCCTCCAGCGAACAGGAGTAGATGCCGTAGTCCTCCCCATCGAGAGAATAAGAAAAAAGAATCGTACGGGGATCAAGCTCGACAGGATCTGTAGCATACGGAGGCGGCACATCCGTTCGCCCGCGCATCGATGCGTCGGGACGCACACCGATGATGTGATGTTCATAGTCGGCGCCGGGATTGAACCATCGGATACCCGTGCCGCCGCCGGAAGGAACAAGCCAGGTGCGCGGAGAGAACGTGCTGAGAAGTCGCCCGTTCCGCATGAGCGCCGGCTTGTAGGTGTGCGTGCCCGAGCGCGTACGGACAAAACCCGCATACAGCTTCAACCCGTCACCATCGGGATTGATCGCCACAGCATGCCAGATGTTGCCGATGTCGTCCGTCAAGGCAGTGGCATCTTCGCGCGAAAGGTTGTTGCGAGTGAGATTGCTTGGGCGATCGACATTCGCCCACCACCGGGCATACACTATCCGTCCCGTCACCGGATCGACGGTCGGCTCTTCGCCGCCGTTGCGCTCGCTCGTAATGCGGCGGAGGTTTCGTCCGTCGGCTTCCATAACGTAGATGTTGCTCGCTCGAACGCGTTCCACCATCGCAAGCGAGGGATAGCGTGTGCTTGCAAAGGCGATCTTTCCGCTGGGAAGATAACAAGGATCGAAATCATCGTACCGCTGAAACAGCGGGGCAGACGCACCAAATTGGGTGAGGTCAAGTGCTCTGTCCGAGAACGTCAGTTGTCTGAACTTCTTCCCATCCACTCCGATTTCAAAAATCCGCCAGTTGCTGTCAGCGTGCTGAATGCCCGAGAAGAGCACCCGTTTGCCGTCCCATGAAACACACGGGTCTGCCACGTCAATCAGCCTGGTCGAATCAACCAGCACACGAAGCGTCCCGTTGCGCTCGCGCAGCATCAGCTTCCCGCCGACGACGGCTGTGCGGTGTTGCGGCCCAAAACCGGGGAGACTTCCGGGCGGTGCTTCGGCGATCGCATTGCGTGAGACAAAAACGATTGGTGGAATGCGTGCTGCGGTATCCAGGGCGAGCCCCTCCCCCACAACAAGAGGAACGACAATAATGAATACCCCCGCGCGTCGGATAATGCTCATTCCAATTCCCTACGCGGCAGAAGGTATGTTCGTCTGCGCCTTTTGGTGCAACTCTTCAAGCAGCCGCACCCGATCCGCCAATGGAGGGTGCACGGAGAACGTTCGCGCTACTCGTCCGTGAGGAAGAGGACTGACCATGAACAGGTGCGCCACCGCCGGCGCCACCTGCAACGGCAGAGAATGTTTATTCTTTTCCATGATGCGGATGGCGTTTGCCATTGCCTGTGCATTCCCCATGAGTTTCGCGCCTAACACATCCGCTCGAAATTCTCGTCGTGGAGAGACAAGGGATTGGATGACAAGTGCTGCAAGAGGTGCAGTGACGATCAGGATACCGGAGAAGGCAAACAGGGTTTTCTTACCGTTCGATGCAGGCTGTGCGGCAGCAGCAGCAATGCGCGCCCGGCGCGAGCCTAATCCGAGGAGGCCGGCCAGCGTTGCGGCAAGCGATGCAATCAGGGTGTCGTTACGAAAGATGTGCACCATCTCGTGCGCGATCGCGCTTCTGAGTTCATCGGCATTCATGGCTCTGAGCAGGCCTTCGGTGAACACAACACCGGCGTGGCCCCGGCTGCGCCCCACAGAAAAGAGGTTTGGCGCCTCACCGGGCATCATATAGATCGCCGGCATCGGCAGTCCGGCTCGTTTGCTTACCTCCATCACCGTCTCAAAGAGCGTCGGACTGTGATACACTGTCAAGAGTTCGGCATTACACAATTTCAGCACGACCTTGTCCGCAAACCACACCAATCCCACGGCCAGTACAAGCCAGAGGAGAAATCCGAAGAGCAGGCTCTCATACCCAAGCATGTAGCCAGCACCCATCATCATTACCGCAGACAGAACGACGAGCAGACTCAGTTTTAGGCGGCTCATAGGATCGTGGTGGTCGATCAAGGAACGGTTTTGGACAATCGTAGGGGCGCCGGAATGAATCTACAAAAAAATAGCTCTCAACGCATCCTCTAATTTCGGAAAAAGAAATCTGTACGCATGTTCGGTGAGTTTGGCAGGTACAACGCGCTGCCCTGTGAGCAGCATGTCGGCCATTTCACCGAGCGCCACGGTGAGCACGAAGCCTGGCACCGGCATCCACGAGGGCCGACCCATCACCCTTCCGAGTACATCACAGAATTGCTTCATCGTCACTGCATCCGGCGCGACAACGTTCAGCGCACCACTCAACGATGGTGTCTTCATGACAAAGTCCACGACATTTGTCACGTCATCCCGATGCACCCAGGGAAACCATTGCTTGCCACTGCCAAGGTACCCTCCGACGAAGAACTTGAATGGTAGCGCCATCTTCCTGAGTGCTCCCCCATCCCGCGCCAGCACCACACCCATGCGCAACCGAACTACACGCACACCAAGTTGCGTGGCGGCTTCAGCTTCGTTCTCCCATTCGTGCACGACGTGCGCGAGAAAATCGCTGCCGTGCCCATGATCCTCCGTTACCTCCTCATGTTCGACAGGACCATAGTAACCGACCGCAGAAGCATTGACCAACACAGGCGGCTTGTTCTTTGCTTGCCGCATTGCCTCAACAAGTGCACGTGTCGCATCGACCCGGCTGAACACGATCACTTCCTTTTGTCGCAGCGTCCAGCGCTTTGCGTCGAGGGGCTCGCCAGCGAAGTTCAGTACAGCATCGGCGCCGTCAAGCTCCGCCGCCCAGGCGCCGACTGTGCGCGCATCCCACTGGACAGACCGCACGGTAGGCCACGCCGGATACGTGCGTGAAGGCTGGCGCGTGAGAAGGACAATCGTGTGCGACTCCCGGGCGAACTTCTCCAGAACTCCCCTTCCGATGAATCCGCTTCCTCCGGCAAGAACAATCTTCATGGCATACTCCTTCGTTGAAGATTCATACTTCTTGGTGTTCAGGTGCGTTTTCTCTTTAGGAAGAGCGCGCCCAACGGCGGCAGCGTCAACGACAGTGAGAAGCTCCGGTTGTGGCACGGAATCGCCTCGGCGTGAACCTCGCCGGCGTTTCCGAGATTGCTTCCTCCGTACACCAGGGCATCGGTGTTCAGCAACTCGGCATATGCACCTTCCTCCGGCACGCCGATCCGATACCCGTGCCGCGGCACAGGCGTAAAGTTGAAAACGGCAATGACAACTTCACTCCCTTCTCTCGCCTTGCGTTCAAAGGAGATGATGCTGCTCGCATGGTCAGAGAAATCAATCCACTCGAAACCGGCGTAGGAGAAATCCACTGCATGGAGCGCGGGCTGCGCTTTGTAAAGTGCGTTCAGATCCTGAACAAGCGTGAAGACACCGCGATGATAATCATAATCCAGCAACGCCCAGTCCAGACTCCGCTCGAAATTCCATTCCGTCCACTGAGCAAACTCGCCTCCCATGAACAGCAGCTTTTTACCCGGGAAGGCATACATCAGGGCATACAACGCACGCAGGTTAGCAAACTTCTGCCAGATGTCGCCCGGCATCTTGTCTAACAGCGAACGCTTGCCGTGCACCACCTCATCGTGCGAGAGAGGCAGAAGGAACCGCTCGCTCCAGGCATACCACGCGGCAAACGTGAGCTTGTCGTGATGGTACTTGCGGTGAATGGGGTCCTGAGAGAAATACTCCAACATGTCGTGCATCCAGCCCATGTTCCATTTCAGATCGAAGCCCAAGCCGTTGTGTTCCAGCGCGTGCGTCACCCCGGGCCACGCGGTGGATTCCTCTGCGATCATCAGAACGCCGGGATAGTAGTGATGCACAACGCCGTTCATGTGCTTGATGAACTCGATGGCCTCAAGGTTTTCCCGGCCGCCGTAGCGGTTGGGAATCCACTCGCCCTCCTTGCGCGAATAATCGAGGTACAGCATCGAGGCGACCGCATCGATACGCAGACCGTCGATATGATACTTCTCAAGCCAGAACAACGAATTGCCGATGAGGAAGTTCTTCACCTCGTTGCGGCCATAGTTGAAGATGTAGGTCCCCCAATCGACATGTTCACCTTTGCGCGGATCGGCATGCTCGTACACATGTGTGCCGTCGAACAGTCCCAACGCATGAATGTCTTTGGGAAAATGTGCAGGCACCCAATCGAGGATGACGCCGATGTTGTTCCGGTGGCAGTGATCGACGAAGTACATGAAATCCTGCGGGGAACCGAAACGGCTCGTCGGAGCGTAGTAGCCCGTCACCTGATAGCCCCACGACCCATCATACGGATGCTCCATTATGGGCATCAGCTCGATGTGTGTGTAGCCGGTCTCCTTCACGTAGCGCACCAGCTCCTCAGCCAGCTCTCGGTAGGACATCCACGTCGCACCGTTCTTCAACTTCCACGAACCGAGATGGACCTCGTAGATTGCGATCGGCTTGCTGAGCTGGTCTTCTATTGCGCGCCGTTTCATCCACTCCTCATCGCGCCATTCGTGGCCTCTCAGGAAATTCACTCGCGCCGCCGTTCGCGGGCGCAACTCCATTTCCGTCCCGTACGGATCCGTCTTGTCGAGAACAAATCCCTGCTGTGTCTTCACATGGTATTTGTAGAGTGTCCCTTCGGGCAAGCCCGGAATAAAAATCTCCCAAATGCCGGAAGACCCTAAGACACGCATGGCATGAAACCGCCTGTCCCAGCGATTGAAGTCGCCAATCACACTCACACTGCGCGCGGTCGGCGCCCACACAGCAAACTGGACGCCTCCCACCCCGTTCACTTCCGCGTAATGTGCTCCTAACTTTTCATAGATGCGATGATTATCGCCCGCGTTAAAGAGGTAGATATCGAAATCCGTCAGCGTAGGCATAAAGGAATACGAATCGTGGAAGAGAGCAACCTCGCCCTGCGCCGTCACCTTCCTGAGTTGGTAAGGGAAGACATCCCTGCGGGTTGTGATGACGACCTCGAAGAAGCCGTCGGGGTGGAGCTTCTCCATGGGGTATTCGCAAGGTTGTTGTTGTGAGGATGAGGCAGCACTGCCTGCATTCTCTGCTCCGGCGGGTGGAACCTCAATCACTGAAAGCGACTCGGCGTCCGGAATGAACGCACGGACTACAACGCACTGTTTGCCATCTACCGTGATGGGATGCATCCCAAGAACCTGGAACGGGTCGTGGTGGTCATTGTAAATTACCCGATAAACGTCATCGAGAGGAGCAGTGGATTTCATCGCCGGATGCGTCAGTTCGTTGTGATGGGCATCGGTGGAATGGCTGATTGGAATATAAATGATTTTCGAGGAAAGTCAACGCAATCGGGCGATCTTGGCCGAGGCCGCTTGTAGAACTTTGAAGAATCCACACAACGGGCAGCAGTTGAAGACCGAGGAAGATGTTCTATCCTTCCAGAAATCAAGCCGCCTCACGTGGTACTCGAATTGTGACATGGGATGACCTCCCCCACCATAGGGAGAGACAAATGTGTTACGCGTCCGATAGGAATGAGAATGAAAATCCTGATTGTGGATAACGACCCTGTGTACCTGAACCTTCTCGCTGAGGTGTTGCGGCTTCACGACTATGAAATTGTTACTGCAATGGACGGTGAGGCGGCCCTCGCCAAGCTGCGCGAGGAGCCGGTCGATCTGATCATCTCCGACATCAGCATGCCGAAGATGAACGGCATCAATCTTCACCTCAATGTCAGAGCAGACGAGAAGCTGAAGCACATTCCGTTTGCCTGGAACTCCGGCTACCGCGAGCTGCGAGACATCGTCGATGTCGAGAATCCGACGATCGATTTCAAGCTGGATAAGTCATTGCCCGTACCGAGCTTTCTCTACTTCATTGCAGACCTGCAAAAGCGGATGGAGCAGCACGGCACGACAGCCAGTGCAACCACGTAACGTACGCCAGCTACTCAGCCTCATCGGGCGCGCCGCCCAAGAACGCCTCTGTGTCTGGCGCGGGAAGTTGCTGCACATCGCGGAGTTTGCGCTCGATTGCGCGCGAGCGCCTCGACGCGTCGTCGATCGTGTTGCTTGCCTCCTGTAGCTTTTTTTGTGTCTTCTCAAGGAGATCGCCGAACCGCCCAAACTCCGTCTTGACCGCACCGAGCAATGCCCAGACTTCGCTCGATCGCCGTTCAATGGCCAGTGTGCGGAAGCCCATCTGCAGGCTGTTGAGGAACGCCGCCACCGTGGTCGGCCCCATCACCGTAACACGGAACTCGCGCTGCAGCGACTCCACCAGGCCGGTGCGACGTGTGACCTCGGCATACAACCCTTCGATCGGCAGAAAGAGAATGGCAAAGTCCGTCGTGCGGGGCGGATCGACATACTTCTCTCTAATGCGTCTGGCCTCAGCTCTGATACGCGCTTCAAGGTTTCTTCCGGCTTCGTCCACTGCTTCCCGATTCGCCTGCTCCGACGCATCCACCAAGCGCTGATAGACATCCAGCGGAAACTTTGCATCAAGGGGAAGGAGAACGAACTCGCCATCTTGCTCTTTGGAAGGAATGCGGATGGCAAATTCCACGCGTTCAGTTCCCCCCATTTTGGTGATGATGTTCTGGGTATATTGCTCCGGTGTAAGAATCTGATCGAGCAAGGTGCCGAGCTGGATCTCTCCCCATGTTCCTCTAGTCTTCACATTCATCAACACCTTCTTCAGGTCACCCACGCCCGAGGCCAGGGACTGCATCTCCCCCAATCCTTTGTGAACCTGCTCAAGTCTGTCGCTCACCTGCTTGAACGACTCGCCCAGCCGCCGCTCCAGTGTGGCGTGCAGCTTCTCATCCACCGTGGCGCGCATCTCCTCTAACTTCCGCTCATTCCGCTCCTGCAGTGCGCTGAGCTTTTCCTCCACCGTCTTCCGCACAAGTTCGAGTGAACTGGTCAGTTCCATCCGCGCTCGTTGCGCGCCGGCCTCCGCCTCGTCTCGACTGCGTGCAAGCTCTTCCCTCAAGGCACGTTCGATCCGTTCCATGCTTTGCACGAGATGGTTCAACTCAGCCGGCACGTGCGCAAGCGCCTCAGGCCGTGAACTTCTCGCCAACAGAAAGAGAACAACACCGAGCAGCACTGCCAGGATAATCGTGGAGACGATGAGAAGTGGTTCGGCCATGCTATCAGGACCTCCGATCTAACCAAACAAAAACAGAAGCCGATCACGCACGTGTGATCGGCTCGGCACTCACGTATGCACGCACAACGCAGGACGAGCTACCGTCGTCGTCCCAGAACACGAAGAAGCAGGAGGAAAAGGTTGATGAAATCGAGATACAGCCGCAACGCACCTATGATGGCGCCTTTCTGTTCCATTTCAGAGTCGGCCAATCCAGCAACGCCCGTGTTCTTGATCTTCTGTGTGTCATACGCCGTTAAGCCGACAAAGATGAGAATTCCGACGTACGTGGAAATCCAGTACACCATCTCATTCTGGAAGAAAAGATTGACGACCGACGCGAGGATCAACCCGATCAAACCCATCATCAAGAAACTGCCGAGACTTGTCAGGTCACGTTTGGTGAAGTAACCGTATGCGCTCATGGCGCCGAAGGTTCCCGCGGTAACAAAGAATGTACTCGCCAGCGACTCGGCGGTGTACACCACAAAGATGGCCGAGAGCGTCAGTCCCGTAAGTGCCGCGTAGCCGACAAAGATCGTCGTTGCCGATGCAGCGCTCATCTTCTCCATTCTGATCGAAAGCCATCCGACCAATCCGAGTTGCACAACGACAAGGCCCAGCAACGTCCAACGACCGGAGAAAATCCACTCCATCAATCCGGGTGTGTTGAGCGTGAGCAGACTGGCAATGCCGGTAACGAACAGACCTGCCATCATCCAGCCATACACCTTCACAAGAAATGCGCGCTGAAGTTCTTCAGCTTGCTCCACGGTCACCGGATGCTGTCGCATCACTTGGTCTTCCATCATAGCCACCTTCGTAGATTCACTGCGAGTCAATATACGACAAGTTCTCCCATAGGTCAATTCTTCGAGATCGGCTCAGGCATCAACACGGTATTAATTGCCTCAATAAATGCTTCCTTCGGCATCGCTCCCATTGCCATTTGTGGCTTCCCCGTCTTGGGAATAAAGAGAATGGAGGGGATGCTGCGAATGCCGAATACCATGGCAAGCTCCTGTTCCTTGTCGGTGTCCACCTTGTAGACGTTGATCTTCCCTGCATACTCCTTGGAGATTTGCTCGAGAATGGGCGCAACCATCCGGCAGGGCGCGCACCAATCGGCATAGAAGTCAATGATCGCCGGAAGCTCGCCGGCATACTTCCAGTCCTTATTCTTTTCGTAATCAAAGATCTTCTCGAGGAAAGTTTCCTTCGTCAGGTGCTCCATACTGAATCCTTTCTTGCGTTGTGGTACACTGTAGTCTTGTGCACTCGTTAGATGCATGCAAACAAAAGAAAGGGTCAGTTCGGTGCGGTTGAAGCACCTGCAAGCAAACAAGAGGGCGGCCCGAAAGACAAGCACCACCCTCCTTGTTGGAAGGGTCACATCACCCTTTCGCCGTCTCGGCAGCTTCCTCCACCGCCTTGCGGAACTGCTCGATTGTGTCGCCAAAGAAGCGTACGGTAGAGCGTTTGCGTTCCTCGCCCTGTATGCTGCTCTCGGAAATCGAGAGATACTTGTTCCCGTTCTTCGCTTCCTTCACATCCACGAAGTACGTTGTCTTGCCCGACTTGAGCATTGTCGAGTAAAGCGAGTTCGTGTTTGCGGGTGCCATGCTGACCTCCTTGGAGATGTGTAGTGATTGTTGTTGATTCCCCCTCTACTGATATAAACGAAATCAGGTAACAGCCCCCGGCCAATGGTGAGTAATCTGACGGATTTTGAGAGTCATGGCCTCCTCGCTCACACCAAACAGACGAGACAACGGCCCCGGATGCTTGAACCTCGCCAGAAGCGGTAGAAGGGTTTCGGTGGGCATGAGAAGCTCCGAAGCGAACGTATCGGCCTCACGGTTGAGCAGGCTGATGCGGGCAAGGCTGCACCTGCCTTCGGGAGGATGGTTCAAGACGACGTGGCCGATCTCGTGCGCAAGCGTAAAGCGCTGCCGGTGCTGGTGATGGTTTCCGTTGATGCCTACGAGGCGGTGGGCAGGACTGACAATTCCGGAGAACTCTTCCGGCACCTGGAAGAGACGAACGACACGAAACCCCAAGGCCTCCGCAATCCGCTCGACGTTGATAGGAAGACAGTTAGATGCAATGCCGCTGGCTTGCAGGAGTTCCCGCGCAGCTTGCGCACTCCGCCCCAACGCTTCCATCGAAGAGTCGGCGGGTGTCATTCTCAGCCCTCTCCGCTCGTTAATCGCATCTCCGAGAGCAGGGCAGTCAGCCGTTTCTCGTCAGCTGGGGGAAGAGGAATCTCTGCGCGCGCGTACAATTCAGCATAAGCGTTCTCCAATGTGATCTTCTTCTTCCCCCCTTTCTTGCCCTTGTAACGTGCAAGCATCCCACCGAAGGACGGCCGGTATGCTATGAGCCTGCACGTGCGGCGGATGATTTGGGCAATTTCATCCACCGAAATGTTCAAAAGAATCACGAGCCTTTGCCACGCTTCGGCGGGGATCTTCAGTGGTGAGATGGCATCCTGCTCCATCAGGGTGTAGATGTTTTTTGTGACGCCCATGCGAACGAAAATCTCTTGCGGCGCCAGCCCACGGCGGCTACGCACAGACTTCAACAGCGCACCAACAGTCAGCGGCGCAGCCTCCTTCCTGCTTGCGAGAGCGGTTTCGAGACGCTCGATGAGGCCAGTGCGTTCGTGCGGCAACACCCGGACCCGCTCCGTACGCCGCGCCACAGCCTTCTCGTATGCGCCGCGTGTGTTCACCAAGCCTTCAAGCCAGGCAATGCGAAGCAGTGTGCTAAGGTAATCGTTGTTCATGCTCAGTCAGTTCAGGAAAGTACTCCGCAAGGATTCTCACGAACTTCTTCCGCACCCGTGCGTGATAGACCTTCAGGTGCGATACCGGCTTGCCGGTGTACGATGCAATCTCCTCGTAGGGAACGTCGAGTGCACGGCACCGCAGCAACACCCGCTCCCATGCTTCAAGTCGCTCCAACGCATCGGCAAGAGCAACCAGCTTTCTCGCAACAGGTCCGGTTTCCTCATAGTCGCCGTCGGATTCCACCACGCCATCCATGTGCTGCACCAGGGCTTCCTGATACTTCCGAAAGGCCACTCGTGCTACTTCATACTCCAGCCTTTCCGAATCACTGCTATGGCCGTCCCCGGAGGGATACACCAGAGCGCCGGAGTCAAGTTCCACCACCATCCCACGCACGGCCTGCTGCCGAACGAGGTCGCGCACCTTGTTCCTGAAAATCGCCATCACCCACAGGTGAAAATCTCCATCGCCCCGCTTGAAGGTGAAGTCATGGATTCCGTTCACCACGGCTAACAGCACGTCACTGGCCACCTCCTGCGCATCGTCTCTGCGAAGAGAAAACACGCGCATGGCCTCACGAACGAGAAGCGCCTGATACCGCTCCACCAAATGCGCGCACGCGCGCCGCTCCCCGTCTTTCAGTTGCTGGACCAACGCTTTAGTGGACAGTGCGGCCACAAGCCTTCCTACCTCTATAAACGAAAACAGGTAACAGCCGTTGTGTGGACGTGCGGTTTCTGAAGCAGAATAGAGGACTCAGCGTTTCTCGACACCGATCGGGTCTCGCCGGTGCTTGGTGGAATCCGTCTGCGCACTCCCGATGCCTCGACATGCACTTGAGCGCGCAGAATCGGGCTACTGCTTTTTCTTCTCCTTCTCGCCCTCGTGGTGTAGGTCGATCATGGTGATGTTCTTCGCGTACGGAACAGACACGACGGTTTCGATGGACTGTGCCTTGCGGACGAGCGTCTCAATCCGTTGCAATTGTTTCCCGATCAGTTCCAGATCGCCTTTGAGGCCCGGTGACTCTTGTACGGCCGGGCTTTTCGTGATGCGTTGATGAAGCAGAAATGCCGTGGCTAATGGGTTCGCAATCTCATGGGCAACCGCCACCGCCATCTCAATGACGGTCTTTTGTCGTGCCTGCTCGGCCACGCTGCGCTGGAGCTTCATGGTGCGCAAGCCGACGTGCAGTCGTGCCAGCAGTTCCTTGCGGTCAAAAGGTTTCACCAGGTAGTCATCGGCACCGGCTTCCATCCCTTCGATGCGATACTGCATCTGACTGCGGGCTGTGATCATGATGACATAGGGACGGAACTGTTCCTCCTTTTCCTGCAGCAGCTTGAGGAGGTTGATCCCGCTGACTTCGGGCAAGTTCCAATCCAACAACACCACCTCGGGCTTTTCCTTTTCGATGAGCTGCCAGCCGACACGCCCATCGGTTGCCGTCAACACCCGGTGCCCTTCCAACTTCAACATCATCGTCGTCAGTTCGAGATAGGCAGGATCGTCGTCGATGAGCAGAATCGTCGCTTCGGAATTGTTATGCTCCCCTTCCATGTCTACCCCACATAGAGTGTCTTGGTGTTCACGTGCATCCCCAATACTTTCAGGTTCAGATGCAGTTCCATCAGATGGTGGATATGATGTTCGAGGGCAAAGGCACAGTAGCGCCAGTAACGCGTCCTGCCTTTTTGTGGCGTATCGAACTCATCGTTCTGAAACTGGTCCTCACGAAGGGTATTCACCGCTTCTCTGAATTTCCCCGTCGCCCTCTGCCACTCCATCACCGCCTCTTCAACCGTCGCCGACTCCTGATGCCGATTGGCAATCATGATCTCCTTCATCGTCCGGAACGGAAGCGGCTCGTTGTTCATGACCTTTGCGAAGAATTCCAGCGACACCGGGATGTGCTTCAGAAGCTGGCCAATGGAGAAGGAAGTTTCCGTCAATTTCCAATCAAGCTTATCCTCAGGAACGAGATGAAAGATGGATTCGGTGGGACCAACCACTTCGTCGAACCACGCAAGGTATTGAGCCTTCGTCATTGGGGATAGACAAATGATGATCGTTCAGCAGCCGTTCACTGATGAGATTAAGAAAGAGATAAGTGAAAAGCAAACACGCCGGCCAGCCGCGGCGGACTTCGGCGCCGAGGCTTCGCCCGTCTTGCGCCGAGGCTTCGCCCGTCTTGCGCCGAGGCTTCGCCCGTCTTGCGCCGAGGCT
>CAZIKE010000006.1:0-8188 GCA_964539775.1 uncultured Chitinophagales bacterium | reverse complement strand
TCGCCCGTCTTGCGCCGGGCACTTGCCCCTGTCCCGATCCCGAAGGGATGGCTTGGCCAAGGGACACCCTCGGTGCATGGCTTTGCCACGCGCGCTCCTCAACCGGTGCGCGCACACCCAAACCGCTTGCCATCCCGACACCCCGTCTTTTCATTCTCCCCCCGAATCCCTACCTTACGTGCACCGAGTCGTGAGCGACCGAATAACACATGATCGAACTCCAACCTCACACCGAGCAATCATCGCAGGTCCTCACATTCAGTGACGGATCGTTGATTCTGGAAGGCAACGAAACGCACTGCCCGCTCTTTCGTTTGCATGGAGGCAAGCTGCGTGCAATGCCGATCAACTACAAAAAAGTCCTTGAATGGTTCAGTTCCCACGGGATCGCACTCGCCGATAAAGCCAACCAATCCCAGGCACTTGATGCAGCGCTGCAAACCGCGTACGAAGACCGTCCGTATCAGCGCGAAGCCATCGAGGCATGGATCGCGGCGGGGTGTGCAGGTTGCGTTGTCCTTCCTACCGGCTCGGGCAAAACTCTCGTCGCGCTACGCGCAATCGAGCACACGGGCAGGAGCACCCTCGTTATCCTCCCGACGCTTGACTTGATGAACCAGTGGTACGAGATCCTCAGCAATGCATTCCGCGAGCCGGTGGGCATCCTCGGCGGTGGCTATCACGATGTGAAGCCGCTGACGGTGACGACGTACGACAGCGCATTCAGATACGTTGATCTTTATGGGAATCGCTTTGATGTGCTCGTCTTCGACGAAGTGCATCACCTCCCTTCCGCATCCTACTCGCAGATTGCCGAGCTGAGCATTGCCCGCTATCGGCTCGGCCTGACGGCAACGTTTCGCCGCACCGACGGAAGGCAGGCGGCATTGGCTCAGCTTGTCGGCCCTGTCGTGTACGAGCGAACAATCGGTGACTTCAGGGGAAATGTTCTCGCTGACTTCGATGTCCAGCGCATCTGGGTCGATCTGAGCCGCGACGAGAAGGTTGCATACGAAGCGAAGTATTCGGAGTACATTACCTTCGTGCGCGAGCAGAAGATTTCGCTCTACGGCAAGGGCTGGGATCAGTTCATCATGAAGACGGCGGACAATCCCGCAGCACGCAACGCGTTGCTCGCCAAGGTCGAGGCGGGACGCATTGCGTCCCAGGCGTTGGGGAAGTTCGAGGTGCTGGAACTGCTGATGAAGCTGCACGCACATGATCGTGTCCTCATCTTCACCAAAGATGTTGCCCTCACCTATGAGATCGCGCGCCGCTATCTCATCCCCCCTATCACGCACTACACCGATACCAGGGAGCGGAAAGACATTCTGGACAAGTTCCGAAAAGGAACCTATCGCATGCTGGTTTCTTCCGAAGTTCTCAATGAAGGAGTTGACGTTCCTGCGGCCAACGTCGCCATCATTCTCAGCGGCACCGCCAGCCCCGTTCGCCACGTCCAGCGGTTGGGACGCATCCTGCGGAAGAAAGACAACAACAAGGCGATGCTGTACGAAGTCATCAGTCGGGGAACGAACGAGCACGACGTGTCACGCCGCCGCCGGGAACACGGCACGTACACCGAAGAGAGAACGTGAGAGAGCCGCATGCTGACGTTTGATCTCGCACGACTGGAGTTTCACGGCAACGAGGTGAGACCCCGGTACGTCACACGCAAAGAAGCCGAGCTTTATCTGCCCATCTGCGAGGAGATTTTGGCGTTGTTTCGTTCAGGTATGGGCAAGCGACGGAGCGATATCGCCCAGGCGCTGAACACCATCGAGCAGCGGGCGGATTTCAAAGTCGTGCGCGGCATAGCAAAGCTGGTCGAGGACCAATGCGTGTATGCACCACCCCAGGACGCCGACTACGCAGCGCTGCGCGCGTCAATCTTCGAAGCCGCACAACGCCGCTACCCCATCGTGACGAAGACCGACCTCCTGCACACAACCCATCGGGATGACGCCGTCGCGGCCATCGCCGCCGAGTGCGGTTACGCAAGCGAGAACCTCGAAGCGCTTCTGTTTGCCGACCTGCCGCAGCACCACGTGCTACGCGCCATGCATGCCTCCTTCACTCCCGAAACTCTTTTGCAACGCTATAACCTCGCACTGGCACAGGCACTACTCTACCGTGCGTCGGAAATGACGGTCACGCTCAAGAGTGACTTCAAACTCGTCTGGAAGTATGTAAAGCTCGCACGCCTCATTCACGAGATAACGAGATGCTCCGGCGGCTACACGATTCGCTTCACCGGCCCAAGCTCGATCTTTCGGTACACGCAACGGTACGGCATTCGCATGGCACTGTTCCTTCCCGGCTTGCTGCTCGCACACGATTTCTCCATGGAGGCACTGGTAAACATCAACGACAAGCTGCGCATTTTCCGGCTCGATGAAAAGAGCGGCTTGCGCAGTCACTACCGCGAGACAGCGGGAGAATTCGACAGCTCGATGGAAGAGCGGTTCTATGAGAGTTTCCTCTCACACAACGACACGAGCTGGACAATCCAACGTGAAGCAGAGCTGATGGACCTCGGCGACTCGGTAGTCGTTCCCGACTTCACTTTCACCCATCCCGATGGAAGGAAAGTCTCTTTAGAGATTGTCGGATTCTGGACTCCCGAATACATCGAGAAGAAGTTCAGGAAGCTTGCCCGCGTACCGAGCACGAACTTCATCATCGCTCTCAGCAACACACTGAACTGCAGCCGCTCGGAGTTGGAACGATTGCACGAGAAGAGGCTCATCGTCTTCAAGGGAGTGTTGAAGGTGAAGGACGTGCTGCAGAGCTTGGCGTCCGTGCAATAAACGACAGAAGAATGACAAACAGAAAAACAGGGCGGACACGCGTCCGCCCTGTCGGTATCGCCATGAACGGAGAGAACTACAGCGTGTAGGTTACGGAGAGATTGTAGATCCTACCGAGCTGACTGAAGTGGTATCCGTCGTAGGTCATGATGTCGTAGCGCCCGTTGAACGTGATCAGGTTGCGCTGCGTCTTCGCCTGGGCCGGATCATTGAGAATCGCCTGACCTGCTGGACTGAGTGCTACCAACTTCCACTTCGGAATAACGTTGAAGAGGTTATTGATGTTTGCCGTCAAGCTCACGCTACCAAACAGATCGTACGTTACAGCCAGATCGGTGACGATCTTCTCATCAAACACCGTTTTCAGCAAGAACTCATTCGTTCGAGGGTCCTGTGCGAGTCCGTTTTGCTTGAACTCCGTCTTGCCGAAGAACGTATTGTTCACCGACACCGCCAACCTCTCCATTTCGTAGGTCAAGCCCAGAATGACTTTTTGTTTGGGGCGTGACGTGAAGAACAACGCTTCCTGCGTTCCATCAATCACGGGTCTACCCTTGACCAGGGGAATGTCCCCGCGTCGTTTGTTCACAAAGTTGACATTCCCGGCAAGCGATAGTCGCAGCTTACCCTCACCGAGGGAGATGTTTCTGTAGTCCACTACCACATCCAGCCCTGAGGTCCTTGTGTCAATAGAATTGGTGAAGAACTCTCCCTGACTCCCCGTCAGCGTGTCCGTAACGACGCGATTGCTGATGACAATCCTATCATCAACCAAAATGTGATAGAAATCCACCGTGAGGTTCAGCCCTTCCGTGAGATTGGCACCGAAGCCGAAGGTGAGGTTCTTCGACTCCTCCGGTCTCAGAGGCTTCACGCCCAGGGCTCGAGCTTCCGGCGAGACATTATTGAACAAGCCGATTTCCTGAATGCCCGCGCCCGGGACGAAGCTGTATTGCGTACGCTGGGTGTAGATCTGATGCAGGGTCGGGGCTTTGAAGCCCGTGGAATACGAACCACGAAGCGTCAGTTTATCTTCCAGGGTCTTCACGCGCGAACTGATCTTGTACACAAACGCATTCCCGAAGTCGCTGTAGTACTCGTTCCGAATCGTTCCCGAGAGCAGCAGATCCTTGGTCACGTCGAAGTCCACGTTGAGGTAGCCACCAAAATTGTAACGTGTGAACCTGCCGGAGTTCTCGGGTCGGTTGCCCGCGTAGGAATCCGCGCCGAGGCCATCCCATGAAGCCTTATCACCCGGGAATATCTCGAAGGTTTCACTCCGAAACTCAACACCGAGGCCAACACTCACTTGATCGGTTGCTGCACCGGCCACATCAACGTTACCGACATGGTGGAAGAATTCCACGCCGCCTGGTTTGAAGTTGATAGGGCTGTTCTGTCGGTAGATAAACGCGCCCGTCGTATCACGAAGGTTCGATCGGTTGTGCGAATTGAACACCGTATAATCCTGGCTGTTGAACCCCGTCGTATAGCTGACGTCGTAATTCCATTCACCCTTCTTCGTCCGCAACCCGAGTGTCACGTTGTAATCCACAAGGTCTCCATCAAAGGTCGGAAGATAGCCCTTGTAGGAAGCCGGCGTTCCGTCGCCAAAGAAGTCCTTCAGATACGGGAAATCGGCAAGTGTCCGCCAGTACGGCGTGCGATAGTTGGCAAAGGAATTGACCTTTTTGTAGATGTACGCAGCGTTGCCGTAGAGCTGCGTCTGTTCGGCGAGAGTAATCCCCGTATTGATGAGGAACTTTGCAGCAGTGGTTGCAGGTGAGGAATTGCGGTTTCCGGCATACTTATCGAAGGCAAGGAAGCTCCGTACATCGTTGATATCCGCGCCGAAGTCGGATGCTTCTCCCTCAGCATCCACCACACCCGAACGTCGCGCTTCATTGACCCTCGACAACTCCAGCGTGTAGTTGATGAAACCCTTATCCTCAAAGATCGAGCTTCCCTTATTCACCGCAACACTTGTCCGAGCGCCATCGCCCTTGTTGGTGACGCCCGTGTTCAGCACAACATATCCTCCTTCGGTCTCGTCCTTGAGCACGATGTTCACAACGCCTGCGATGGCATCGCTACCGTACTGCGCTGATGCTCCATCTCGCAAGATCTCCACTCGTTTGACCGCATCAACAGGAATCGCAGAAATGTCCACGGCGGTTTCGCCACGACTGGGCGACGTTTGCGTGTACACCAACGAGCTGAGATTCTTTCGCTTGCCATTAATAAGGATGAGGGTTCTGCTGACGCCCATGTTCCGTATTTCCCACGGGTCTAGCAGGGCCGTTGCATCATTAACAGGAGTTTGCACCGTGCTGAAAGAAGGCACACGATATTGCAGCGTCTTGTCGAATGAGTTCTGGCCCGTAGAGACAAGTTCACGTACCGGCAGAATGTCAATCGGCAGGGGTGAATCGGTCACCGTTCGGGCAGTAGCCCTTCCACCAACAATCACAACGTCGGCGACCTGTTTGGGAGCTTCCTCGAGGACAACATCCAGGGTTGTGGTTCCCGTTGCCGCAACGGTTACGGAGACTGTCCTGGGTTTAAACCCTACGGAAGAAAATGTGACGTCATGCCTGCCGGCTTCCAACTTCAGCCTGTACATGCCGTCGGCGTCCGTGCTCGTGCCGATCTTCAAAGCCCGAACCGACACGTTGGCTCCCACGACGGGGTTGCCTGCACTCGTCACCCTACCCGCTATTTCCTGACCGAGGAGCAGCGCCGGGGTGCATACGATACACACAACAACAAAAAGATGATACCAGCTTTTCATATGTCTCTCCTTATCTTGTTCAACAGTGTATTGTTTGTACCCCCATGACGCTTGCAGTCCCGATCGTGACCTTGGGCGGTACCGCTGCCGAAAGAGCCAGCGATCGAGTTTCCCCTGATTGCCTGTGGCTATGAAGGGAACCTCCTTAGGTTGTGACTGGACTCGTGGATTTGAAAGAATGCTGATGGAAAAAACTCTCTACCAGAGAGACCCGCAGAGGATTGGATTGGCAGGATGGAAACAATCGGTTCATTGATTGTCAGGGAAAAGAACGGCGAAGAACTCGCTGCATTTTACCAAAACTGTCGTGCATTGTCAAGCCCCTACCATGGAGCAAGCTCCGCAGGAACACGGACGGCAGTTCAGGGCACTTGATCGGAAGATGGTGAGACGTGGAGGAGTCGAAGAAGAAAACCGTTAAGACGCGGAGAACAGCAAGATGATGATGGAGAGCGTCTGTTTCTTTCTCCTGTCAACACGGTTTCTTCGCGTGCTTTGTGTCTTCGCGGCTCATGTTTCCTTCGGTAAGCTTTTCAACACCGTGCTACTCCGGTTCTCCATCACTCCAAGACTCCAATGACGCAACCTCTCAATCAGAATCCGCAATCAACAATCCCCAATCCAGCACCATCTTACAACCCTTCTTCCGAAATGAGATAACACAGAAGGGCCTGAATGATCGCGCCCATCTCAAGCTCACGCGGATGAACCTTGTCGATGGTGTCGTTATCCGAGTGGTGGTAATCGAAGTAGCGGTGGTTGTCGGGCACGAGGCCGAAACCCGACACGCCCGTCTTCACCAGCGGTTGAATATCGACGCCGCTGTAGCCCATCTGAATCCTTCCGGCTTCGAGCGTCTCGAACAGCGGCTTCCACTCCAGCACGCGTTGCAGTAACGTCGAATCACCGGCGACGTTGAACCCACGCGGGGTGTGCCCACCGGCATCGGATTCGAGCGCGGCAATGTGCTTCTCACCCTTTCGCTCCGGCGCTACCGGATACGCCCTTCCTCCGCGGACGCCGTTCTCTTCGTTCATGAACATCACCGCGCGAATTGTCCGCTTCGGCTTTACGCCGATCTTCTTGAGAAGGTTCACGGCTTCGATGGCCTGCATGCATCCGGCACCGTCGTCGTGCGCACCATGACCTTTATCCCAGGCATCGAGATGCCCGCCGACTACGATGATCTCGTTGGGCTTCTCAGAGCCGGTTATCTGCCCCACGACGTTTGCCGATTCAGCATCGGGCAAGGTCTTGGGTGTTAGTTTGAGATGAACACGCACAGATTTCTGCTTCTTGATCAGTTCGCTCAGCTCATTAGCATGCAGCGTGCTGATGGCGGCGGCTGGAATTTTCTGTACCGTATCTGCATAGTTCATCGCGCCGGTGTGAGGCTTGTCGTCAATCTTCAGCGACATCGAGCGGACAAGCGCGGCTACCGCGCCCATCTTCGCCGCTTCAATCGCCCCCCTGCTGCGTTGATCTACTGCGCCACCGTAGGCTTCGAAGGTATTCAATTTCGTGGGATCCATCGGACGGTTGAAGAAAACGATTTTGCCGCGCACACTCTGCCCCAAAGCGCGGAGGTCATCGAAGCTCTTCACTTCCACCACCTCGGCCTGAATGCCCTCTTCGGGCGTGGCAACACTTCCACCCAGTGCACACACAGCAAGCGCTTGCAGCCGCATCGTTGTCGGGACGTGCGACACCGTGGGAATGATCCAGCATTCCTCCTCCCCGCGCACCCAGTGAGGAACTATCACCTTTTCGAGGTGGACGTTGTCGAAGCCGCGATCGTCCATCATTTTTTTTGTGAGGGCAACCGCCTTCGCTGCGCCCTCGGAGCCGCTCAGCCGATGAGGTGCCTCAGCAACGAGTTGCTTCAACATCTCGTACGACTCGCAATCACGTAAGCCTGCCTCGAGCAGCTTCTTGACGATGCCTGAGTATTTTGCGCTGTACTTCGTGTGCGGAGTCGCCTCCGGTGATTCCGTTTGCGAAGTAGTTGCCTGAGCCAGCAGCAACGTCGCGCTGATGAGAAGGCTACACTTACTCAGAATCCAGTGTTCACGAGAACAAAGGTCCAATGATGCTCCTTGCACTTGTTGTGATGATTGCCTTCAAGGTAAGAAAATCCGCGGGAATTTCAATCGTGTAGATGAAGCGATCAGGACACGGCATGCCATGTCCCTACTTTCTCGTTGCGCTCTTTGCTTGTCCGCCCAACTATTGAACCCCTTCAGGGTTCACATCTCGGGTACGTCCTCTTGTGTCGGGGCGTTGCCCCGACCTCTTCATGTGCGACGCTTTCAGCGTCGGCTGCGAGTCCGAGCTGTAGCTCGAATTTGCCGATTCGACCACCGGGTTCGTGCATTGTCCGCCCAACTATTGAACCCCTTCAGGGTTCACATCTCGGGTACGTCCTCTTGTGTCGGGGCGTTGCCCCGACCTCTTCATGTGCGACGCTTTCAGCGTCGGCTGCGAGTCCGAGCTGTAGCTCGAATTTGCCGATTCGACCACCGGGTTCGTGCATTGTCCGCCCAACTATTGAACCCCTTCAGGGTTCACATCTCGGGTACGTCCTCTT
>CAZIKE010000005.1:0-63255 GCA_964539775.1 uncultured Chitinophagales bacterium | reverse complement strand
CATGCAACGCAAGGTTCTTATTGTCGAGGATGACAAGGACATTCAGGAACTCGTCACCCTGCACCTCAAGGACATGGGATGCGCGTGCGACCATGCCGCCGATGGCGAAGTGGGGTTGGAGAAGGCGCTCAAGAACAAATACGACCTGATCATTCTCGACATCATGCTGCCGGGTGTGGACGGGATGGAGATTTGCAAGGAGGTTCGCTCGGAGAAGAACTATACGCCGATCCTGATGCTGACCTCGCGCGCGGAGGAGCTGGACAAGGTGCTGGGTCTTGAAGTGGGGGCCGATGACTACCTGACGAAGCCCTTCAGCGTGCGGGAACTGCTTGCGCGCGTCAAGGCAATCTTCCGGCGCGTCGAGGCTGTGAAGGATGATGTTGAGGGAAAGGGAAAAAAGGTCATCCAGTTCGGTGACCTGGTCATCGATACGGAGAAACGGACCGTCAGGCTCCGCGGCGCGAAAGTGGACCTGACGGCAAAGGAATTCGATCTTCTTACACTCTTTGCGCGCAACCCCGGCAAAGCGTACACACGTCAAAGTCTTTTGAACACCGTCTGGGGGTATCAGTTCGATGGCTATGATCACACGGTGAATTCGCACATCAATCGGCTCCGCGCCAAAATCGAAGATGATCCGGCAAGTCCGAAATACATCCAAACCGTCTGGGGGGTGGGCTATAAGTTTGCGGAGGAGGAGTAACTGCATCCTGTATGCTTAAGAGGTTTGTGAGAAGTCTCTACTGGAAGCTCTCGGCCGTTTTCCTGATCCTCCTCTCGCTGGTGGGGGCGGCCTACATCTACCTGACACTGTTCTCCACCGAAATGTACTTTGCCGAGACGAGTCAGCGTCTCAACGCGTCTCTCGCGCAGCACATCGTTGACGAGATTCAGCCGTTCGTCAACGGTCGCCCCAACCTCGGCGCCATGGACACACTCTTTCATAACGTTATGGTGGTAAATCCGAGTGTCGAAGTGTATCTGCTCGATTCTGCCGGCACCATCCTGACGTACGATGCGCCGCCGGAAAAGATCGTCCTCTCACGCGTTTCCCTCGAGCCTCTTGCCGAGTTTCTCGCATCCGCAGGGAAGAAATTGGTGTTGGGGGATAATCCGCGCGATGTGCGTACGCCCAAAGTCTTCTCTGCTGCGCCGGTCATGATGCACGGGATGGTGTACGGCTATATCTACGTGATCCTGCGTGGCGAGGAGTACGACTCGATCGCCGAACGAATTCGCGAAAGTCACATTCTGACGCTTGGTGTGCGTGGCTTGCTTCTCAGTCTCATTGCTGCAGGAATGATCGGGCTCGTGGCCCTTGCGTTTGTTACGAAGAAGCTCCGCCGCATGACGAAAACGGTCAGGGCGTTCAAGGAGGGCGACTATACCCAACGCGTGGAGGTGACATCGGATGATGAGTTAGATCAGCTGGCCGCGGCGTTCAACGAAATGGCCGAGACGATCCAGAAGGACGTTGAGGAATTGAGCAAGGCGGATGCTCTCCGCCGTGAGCTTATTGCCAACGTCTCACACGATCTTCGTACCCCTCTCGCTTCCGTGCAGGGATACATCGAGACGGTGCTGATGAAGGAGGAGACACTCACGCACGCCGAACGACAGCATTACATGAAGACGATACTGGACAGTACGGAGCGACTCAACAAACTGGTGCAGGAGTTGTTCGAGCTTTCCAAGTTAGAAGCGAGACAGTCTCAACCGCATCCCGAACCCTTCTCCCTCCCGGAGCTGGTCAACGACCTCGTTGCAGAGTTTGCGCCTCAAGCCGAAAAGAACGGTGTCAGAATCTTCGCAGAAGTGGCGCGGGGGTTGCCGTTGGTGGTAGGCGACATCGCCATGATTGAACGTGCGATGCAGAACCTTCTGGAGAATGCCATTCGTTTCACTCCCTCAGGCGGAAGCGTGCGCGTGGTGCTGGAACCGGCCGACGGCAAAGTGCGCGCAATTGTCGAGGACACGGGTGTGGGCATTGCCGAAAAGGACCTTCCCTACATCTTTAACCGCTTCTATCAGGCGCGGTCACGCGAAAAACACCAGGCCGGCGCCGGGCTGGGCCTGGCCATCACGCGACGGATCATTGAGCTGCATGGGGAAAAGGTCACCGTGCAGAGTGCCGTAGAGCAGGGGACGCGGTTCGAGTTTCGTCTTCCCGCCTATACGACCCAACATACGTTGTGAGAGTGGTTCGAGCAAGTGATCCGTTCTCTACGGGCTTCCCGTTGTGTCGGCAAGGTACGTCGTTTGAGAGAGCATACCAAACACGCCGAGACCTCCCTCAATGTTGGTGAAATCAGGTTCGTCCAGGCGAATCGTGCCTGAACCGGGAAAGTGGTTGGCCGTGCTGTAGTACGCGTAGAGACTTTCGTCCAACTGCGTGAGCACGAAGACCGTCTTCAACGGAAGAATCGGCTTGCCCGGGTTCGTGCGGCGCAGTTCCGCAAGAATGACGCCGAGGGTTCCGCTGGTGAAACCCACGCTGGTGTATTCACGCGAGACCGGCCGCGGGTAAACCCTCTCTCCCGTATTGGGGAGAATGCGCTCGGGAATCTCGACGCGTCGTTCCACCTGCGTTATGCTGTCGAGACGGATGCGGTAGTCCAGATACATCCTCACCAAAAACGCGCGCGCGTTTTCGCCCAGGGTGACACGCACGGTAATGTCGCCGCGCACGTTGGTCTCCGTAATCAACGAGCCGCGGTACAACGCTGTTGCGCGCGCAGAAGCATTGCCGATTGAGGGCGAGGTAACCATCAGCGTGTATTGCTGGCCCGCTTGCAGCCTTAGGCCGTACGCCACGTAGGCTTTGAGTCTCACGGGAGACGGCGTTGCCTGCGAGTCCACGACCGTTGTATCACGAAACGGAAAGGTGTTGGCTCCCTGCATGACGATGACTTGCGCATCGAGTACCTCCGTGCTTGCTGCGCTGCCGGGGTGCGGGTATGTCCGGTAGACGCGTACGAACTGCGTGTCGCTCTGCGCGGTGAACACGCCGTACACGATGAGGCGATCCGTGTACGGGCCGTTCGGTTCGAATGACTCCTTGCACGCCGGTCCAGCAACCAGCAGAAGCAGTGCGGCGAGCGCGATCCGAGTGTTCATCTCAATACTCCACACGAAGCGTTGCCGAAGGAAAGAAATCGAGCATGTGTACCCTCTGTCCGGTCTTGCGATCATAGAAGAGGATATTCTTTCTATTGGTGAGATTGGCGACGTTGAGACCGATGGAGCCGCGGAGAGGGTCGAAGGTGAAGTGATACGTCACGCTTGCGTCGATGCGATAGTAATCGGGCAGACGCGCGGCGTTCTTCTCACCCAAAATCGAATAGGGAAGCCCCATCTCCCCGTACCAGGCGCCACTGCCGAGGCTGCCCAACAGGAGACGATCGTAGTAGCCGATGGTTTGGGTAAACGGGTAGCCGCTCCCGAACTCCCATCGGATGGCTACGTCGAGGTTGTTGATGGGATGAAGCACGCCGAGGGCATTCACCGTGTGGCGTCGGTCGTAGCGTGGCGCGTAGGTGAAGCCGCCGGTGGTTACCTGCGTCCATCCCAGAGCGTAGGAAGCATACACGTCGAGCAACGGCGAGGCGAAGCGCATGAGCAGTTCACCGCCGTATGCCCTTCCCTTACCGTTGATGTAATCAGGATCTTCGGGGAAGGACTTCTCCCTGTTGTAGAGAACGAGGGAGGGATAGTTCTTGTAGTACGCTTGCACGTCGATACTCAGAACATCGGTCAGGAGACCTTCGAAGCCGACGACATAGTGATGCGATTCTTCGGGGCGCAAGGGGTCGCTCAGAGAAATCCACGCTTCGAACAACGACGTGATGTCATCCTCATTGCTGATGGTGATAACGCGCTGGTTGTACACACCGAACGAGACCCGCGCCCGCCACAGGTCTGAAAGTCGCAGCGCCAGACTTGCTCGTGGCTGCAACGCCTGGAGGCTTGGCCCCTTGCTGGCGAGCGAAACGACATCCATATGCACGCCGAGATCGGTTTGGAAGAGGTCAGCGTCGGTTTGATGGCGGAGCCAGAGCCAGATCTCCGTATCGGTGCTTCGGAAGGTTCGTTGGGTGTTGGCGCTCGTCGTGAACTTGAACTCATAGTCAGGAAGATCGAACTGAAAGCCCGTCCTGAACAGGCCGCTTTCCTCGGTGTGGATCGTGAGGTCGATGCGCATGCCGTCATCGCCGACACGCGACTCGGCGGGGAAGATGACATTCGATTGCTTGGTGTCCCGACGGATGGTGAAGCTGCTTGAATACACCGTGCCGTCCACGTAAATCCGCTCGTAGGCAAGGCCGGAGAGGGAAACGGCAAGTGCGTGACTGCGCCAGGAGTGATCCGGCTCTTGCGGATTGGGTGAGGTGATGTTGTCGCCGCTGATGAACCCGCGGAAACTGTTCCTGCCCGTTTCGCTGCCGATGGTCGCCTTGAGAAACGCGTCGTAGAACGAGATGGGTGAAGGATTGCGAAGGAAATGCTTCAGTCCGCGATCCGTCAGCGACGTCCGTGCGCCAGCAAGCCAGCTATTGCCTCCTTTGATCGGCCCCTCGAGCATCAACTTACCGCTCAGGAAATTTGCTTCCGCGCGGCCTGCCAGGCGCGAGGAGTTTCCCTGCCGTGTCGAAAGGTTCACGACGGAGGAGAGCCTGTTGCCGTACCCCGCCGGAAACGCTCCGGTCATCACTTCGGCAGAACTGATGATATCCGGGTCAAACACGCTGTACACACCGAACGCGTGAAAGGGGTTATAGATTCTCATCCCGTCCAGGAGAATTAGATTCTGATCCCCTGCCCCGCCGCGAACAAAAAACTTCGAGCTGACATCCGACGTGGAGACAATGCCGGGCAGAAGTGTCAGCGAGCGGAACACATCCTGCACGCCGGCCGAAGGGACGTCCAGGATCTGCTGTTCTCCCAACACATGAATACTCGCAGCGTCGAGCTTCTCGACCATGCGCTCGGATTCGACGATGATCTCCGAGAACTCCACCGTCCGCTGCGACAGCCTGAAGTTGGCGACCACAGGTTCCCTACCACGAACGACGACCTTGCGCACCTCTGTTCTGTAGCCGACTGCGCTGGCAGCAAGCTCATAGTTGCCGACAGGCAAAGCGGTGATGAGGTAGAACCCACTCAAGTTGGTAGACGCGCCTCGCGTGGTTCCTCGGACGGTGATATTTGCGTAAGGAATGCGCTCGCCCGTCGCGCTATCGGTAACCACGCCGCGTACGTCGAGTGTCTGTGCCGACGAGAGCGTTCCGCTCAGAACGAGCGTGAAGAGAATACTGGTTCGCATGAGGGGGTGGGGAATTCTGTGGTTCGGCAAATGAAAGACGAAAAGCTATGGGCTCGTGTCGGTTCAATATACAAAACCATATTCCAGGCCGCAAAAGAAATCCTCGTTCGGGATGACGTCTGAACGTCATCGAACCCAAATCACCGTGATGCCGGGATTGGCCTGCTGCAGATCAGGGTCTGTGTACTGCCCCACGTCCCGACGCATCTCTTGCACGTCGGAGTTGAAAAGCTCGTACTGCTCCCCCGCGATGACCGCCTTGAAGTGTTTCCGATGGACAAACGCCCAGTTGCGGACAACCTCGCGCGTCGTGCCGCCTTTACCCGAACTGCCGTATCCGTGAACGACCTTGAGGACGCGCAGTGACGATGAGTTGCGGACGGTGGTCCATGCTTCGAGCAATTCACGCTCAACAACATCGGCCGGTCGCGGCGGATGGGCAACGTCGATCGTCAGAAGTGGAGGCATGGCGCTTCGTTGACCTCGGAATGTCTCACAATGGTGCGTTGCTATTCGCACAGTGAATGAATATATTTTTTCCGATTTCTCATAGCAAGGAACATTCCCCTGACGAAACGAGACAAACTGCTGCTGCAGAATGCCCGCTTTTACGAAGCCTTCGAGCAATCCGACCTCGAGACGCTCGATACGGTGTGGAGCCACAGTGAAACCGTGAAGTGCATCCATCCCGGCAGCCAGCTTCTGGAAGGATGGGCTGAGGTACGCCAGAGCTGGGAGAGTCTTTTCGCTTCCGAGTTCCATCCGAGAATCTCACTGCGCAATGTGGTTGCCGAGATTCGCGGCACAACGGGCATCGTCACGCTGGTTGAAGAGGTGCAGTATGTTACCGAGGACACGATCCGGTCGGGCCAGTTAGTTGCCACGAATATCTTCGAGTACGATGGCCGGGATTGGCGCATGATCCACCACCACGCCTCGCCGCTGCTTCTGCGAGAGGAAGGGGAGGACGATGAGAAGTACCGATATAATTGAGGGAGCGCCGCGCCGCGCATTCTCGGTCAAGGAAGCGTTTCGCTACTGCCAGGAGCTTGCCCGCAGGCACTATGAGAATTTCCCGGTCGCTTCGTTCTTTCTTCCCAAATCCATCCGTCCTGCCGTTGCCGCCATCTATGCCTTTGTGCGCGTGGCCGACGACCTCGCTGATGAGGGAACGCTTTCCCCGACCGAACGTCTCGACGCACTGGAGGACTGGCAACGCAAGCTCGAGCGATGCAGCGAGGGCGAGACAGACCATCCGATCTTCATTGCCCTTGCCGATGTTCTCGCAAAACACACTATTCCCCGCCAGCTCCTCGCCGACGTGCTCACTGCCTTCAGAATGGATGTGACCACGCAGCGTTACGCATCCTTCAGCGATCTCCTTCACTACTGCCGGCACTCCGCCAATCCTATCGGTCGGATGGTGCTGCATCTGTTTGGTGAGAGAAGCGACCGGGCAATGGAACTTTCCGATAACATCTGCACTGCATTGCAGCTCACGAACTTCTGGCAGGATGTTCGACTCGATGCAGGGAAAGGACGTATCTACGTTCCGCTTGAAGATATGAGTCGTTTTGGCTATACTGAACGCGAGCTGTTTGCCGGGGTGATGAACGAACGGTTTCGTGAACTTCTCCGGTTCGAGGTAAGCCGCACGAGAGAGCTGTTCACTGCCGGCGAAGCGCTGCTGAGCACAACAGTGCCGCAACTGCGCTTTGAACTGCGGCTGACCTGGCAGGGCGGGATGAGGATTCTGGAGAAGATCGAACGCGCCGGCTTCGATGTGTTTGAACGCAGGCCGGTGCTGCGAGCGTCGGAGAAAACCTTCATGCTGTTGAAGGCAATGCTACCACCAACAACTGAACGCGGGCGGTGAGTGTCCTTGCGGAAGACATAACCAGACAAAGCAACACGAGTTTCTATTACTCGTTCTCGCTCCTGCCGAAACACAAGCGCGAAGCTATTCACACGGTGTATGCCTTCTGCCGCTACACCGATGACCTTGTGGATGAGGGACCGGATGAGCCGAAGAAGGTAGTCTTGCTTCGGCGGTGGCGGATGGAGTTGGGTCGTACCCTGCGAGGCGAATCGACCAGCCCGTTGCTCAACCAGCTTGCGATCACGGCACGACGCTTTAACATCCCCGTGGACCATTTCTACGATCTCATTCGCGGCGTTGAGATGGATTTGTCGAAGAAGAGATATGCGACGTTCGATGAGCTGAAGGAGTATTGCTTCCTCGTCGCCTCGTCCGTCGGCCTGATGTGCAGACAGATCTTCGGCTACAAGAACGAATCGACGCGGGACTATGCAATCCATCTCGGCATAGCGCTGCAGTTGACGAACATCTTACGGGACGTGAAAGACGACGCACGCCGCGGTCGCATCTACCTACCGCTGGAAGACCTGCAGCGCTTCGGCGTAACGGAGGAGGACATCCTCAACAACCGCTACACGCAGAACTTCGTGAACCTGATGCGCTTTGAGTGCAACCGTGCGTGTGCCTATTTCGATCTGGCGCGCAATGCATTGAAAGATGAAGACAAGCATTACTTCTTCGCTGCGCGTATCATGTGGTCGATCTACGCGCATATCTTGCGGCGCATCGAGCGGTCCAACTACAACGTCTTCGAGCGACGCATCTCCCTGCCCACGCCCTTGAAACTGCTGATCGCTTTCCGATACTGGCTCAGCCATCAGCTAAAGTACGCCCATGAACCACACGGCGCCGCGCAGCACGCGCTCTCTCTTATCTGATCGGCCCGTGGTTGTGGTCGGAGGCGGGTTGAGCGGGCTCGCCGCCGCCGTGGAACTCACCCTGCAACACATTCCCGTCGCCCTGTATGAGCAGAAGCCGAGGCTGGGCGGGCGCGCATACTCCTTTATCGATGACACCACCGGCGACGTGATTGACAACGGCCAGCATGTGTTGATTGCCGGCTACGATCATACCATGCGCTTTCTTGAGCGGATCGGTACGCGGCATCTGCTTTCCATTCAAGAACAACCGATTCTCTACCTCCACCATCCGGCACGCGGCCTGTGTGAGTTCCGCCTGCCGGCGCTCGTTCCTCCGTTCCACCTCATCGCCGGTATCCTCTCCACTAATCTTCTGGCGTTTCCGGACAAGGTGCGCCTGCTGCGCGCGGGACTGGCACTGCAGCGAGGAAGGTCTCTCTCCCCTGAGGACACGATTGAGCAGTGGCTCGATGCACACGGCCAGTCAGAAGAACTGAAACGTGCATTCTGGGAGCCGCTTGCTATCTCGGTCATGAATGAACATCTCATGCATGCATCCGCGAAGGTGTTTGTTCACGCGTTAAGGCACGCGTTTCTCGCGGCCTGGAAGAATGCGGCGCTTGCCCTTCCGCGCGTTGGCTTGAGCGATCTGTATGTTGATGCCGCGATGCGATTCCTGATCTCGCATGGTGCAGCGGTGCAGGTCAATTCCGGCGTTGCAACGTTAGGTGCCGACGGGAGCCGTCTGCAGGTTGTTCACCTGCGCGATGGGCGAGAGATTGCCTGTGCTGCCGTGATCCTTGCCGTTCCGCATTATGCCGTGAACGAGTTGGTGCGTGGAGTGTTGCCCGAGGATGAGCTGCGCATTATCGGTTCCATCCCCAGCACGCCGATCGTGTCGGTTCATTTATGGTTTGAAGAAGATTTCATGAAGCTCGACTTCGTCGGGTTAGTTGATCGGCGCGTCCAGTGGGTGTTCAATAAGAGGAGGATTGCGCGGGAAAAAGGGAAGGGGGGGCACATCTCATGCGTCATCAGCGATGCGGAACGGTTTGTCACGCTCAGCAACGAGCAGCTCATCCGTGTTGCCGTGGAAGACCTTCGCACGTTGCATGGGCGTGTCTCCGAGCCGACGCATGCTGTGGTCATCAGGGAGAAGCGGGCAACTTTCTCATGCACGCCCGATGCCGAACGCATCCGCCCTTCGCATCAGACCTCTCTTCCCAATCTCTTTCTTGCCGGCGATTGGACCGGCACAGGCTTGCCTGCCACGATCGAGGGGGCAATCGTGAGCGGCGAGCGGTGTGCTCAGCTTGCGGCAGATTGCGTGCGGAAAGAACGTGTCGGTTAAAAGAGTTTCATTGTCTATTCATTGCATTTCGTTCGCAAATGCGGTATCCTTATTGCCGAAGGTACCGGTCAGAAACTCCATTCCCTGTGATGCTCAAAGACAAACTCGTACTGCTGGTGGATGACGAGCCGGCCATGCTGGATGCGACCAAAGCCGGCTTAACGCAGCGCGGCTTTCAGGTGGAGGCAGCGGACGGAGCCGATGCCGCGCTCAAGGTCATCAAGACGCTCAAGCCAAGCATCGTCGTGTCCGACCTGGTGATGCCTGGAACGAACGGCTTCGAGTTGTTTCAGCAGGTGCGAAAAGTTGCCGACCTGAAATCGATTCCCTTCGTGTTTCTCACGGCAGTCGATGATTATCACGCAAAGAAGTTCGGCAAAGACATCGGCGGTGCCGCCTACATCACCAAGCCGGTGGACCTGGACGAGCTGGAGCAGATCATCAAGGAAAAAATTGGCGAGCCTTAGAGGTGCTTCATTCATGAGGTACATGCACCTATCCCGTGCCGGTCGGCGGGATTTTTTTGTTTATGGAGATGCGATTAAAGAGAATTCATTTTCTTGACATCATGCGCGGCTTCGCCGTGGTGGTGATGGTGATGGGACACAGCATCGACGCCGTGCTTGCGCGCGAGGTGCGCGCCTCGGAATGGTTTCGCCTCTACGATGCGTTCCGCGGCTTTACCGCGCCGATGTTCCTCTTCGTCTCGGGATTTGCCTATGCCGCAGCAACACAGAAGCGCTGGCAGGATTTCCGCACCTTCAGCGCACCGTTGCTGAAACGGCTGCAGAGAATCGGTCTGCTGTTCCTGATCGGCTATGCGCTGCATTTCCCCTTCTTCTCCTTTGACAAGATTCTCCATGAAGCGCAGCCCGAACACCTCGCGCAGATGTTTCAGGCAGACGTGCTGCATTGTGTTGCGGCAAGTTTGGTGATACTCCATCTCCTGATCTTCCTCATCCCGTCTCAACGTGCCTTCACCTTTACCCTCGCAGGCCTGGCGAGTGCAATGGTGCTTGCGGCGCCCGTCGTGTGGAGTATCGACTTCGCTCCGGTAGTCTCTCCCGTCCTATCGCCGTACTTGAATCAAAAGCAGATTTCGCTCTTCCCCCTGTTTCCGTTTGCCGGATTCTTGTTTGCGGGGGTTGTTGCCGGATTCCTCTTCCTTGAGGCGCGCCGCGCCGAGCGGGAGGAAACATTTGTCGGCCGCCTGGCCGTCACAGCAGCGTTGGCTATCGTCGCGGGACTGCTGTTTGACTGGCTGCCGATCCAATTGTACCCTGAACACGATTTCTGGAAGACAAGCCCGAACTGGTTTGTGATTCGGCTCGGCGTTGTTACATTGGTTTCGCTTGCCTTCTACGCGGTGAGCAAGTTGCCGGAGCTGCTCGAAAGAGTGCTCATTGCGCTTGGCCAGACTTCCTTGCTGGTGTACACCATCCATTTGATGATTGCGTACGGCTCGCCGGTGAACCACGGGCTGATGCAGAAGGTTGGGCAAACGCTGGCCGGGCATCATGCGGTTGGTGTGGGGCTTGCCGTTCTTGCGGCGATGGTCCTGCTCACGTATGCCTGGCAATACTTCCGACGGCATCACTTTGTGCCGGCACGTCTTCTTCAAGCGGGCCTTGCCAGCACGGTCCTCTATACCTTCTTCCTGCGTGCGTGATAACCCAACCAGCCGGGCGCTTTCGGGGCAACTGCAGTTGTGCGCGCAGTACCGCGGCAGGTCACTCCAAACTCCATGAATGTTCTTGTGCGTAGCTTTGGGGGAGAAAAAACGTGATATTGGGTGAGCATCGGCATCGCTTCGGGTGAGCGTACGTTCTCCAACCACCGTCATGAAGGAAGTGACACAGGAAGCTCCTCTTCCCAAGGGCAAACGCATCGAGTTCATCGACTTGCTGCGCGGTGGAGCAGTGTTGGTGATGATCGAGACCCACATGATGAACGCCACCCTCGAGCCTGCCCTTCGTTCCTCGACGATCTTCGAGTGGATAACGTTCATCAACGGCCTCGTGGCTCCGTCATTTACGTTTGCATCGGGCCTCGCCTATGCCGTGGCGACGCGGCGGAAGTTGAACGACTACCTTGCATTTGGAATGCCGCTCTTGTTGAACCTGCGTCGTCTGCTCTTCGTCATCATGATCGGGTACCTTCTGCACATCCCCAAATTCAATTTTCACCAACTCCTTGATGAAGCGACGGAACAGTCGTGGCAGGTGTTCTTTCAAGCGGATGTGCTTCAGTGCATCGGCGTCAGTCTGTTGATCATACAGGTATTGTTGCTGCTCTTGCGGACGGAGAGGAGGCTCTACACGACGTTGCTCATCCTTGCCGTTGCTGTGGCGTTTTTCTCCCCCATCGCCTGGAGTATCGATTGGAGGCAGTACCTTCCGCTACCGTTCGCCGGGTACATGAACGGCATACACTTCCCAAGCTTCCCAGGGTTCCCCCTGTTTCCGTGGTCGGCATTTATTTTCGCAGGAGCAGTTGTGGGCTATCACTACATCGAGGCGAGGCAGCGCAGTGCTGAACCGCATTTCTTCACTGCGATGATGTGGATTGGATTAGGGTTGATGACCTTCTCGGCGCTCATCGAGCCTGCTGCTTCACGTCTCTATCCGGTGTACGATTACGGGCGATTCAGTCCAAGCTTCTTCTTTCTTCGGTTGGGGATTGTCATTCTTCTTTGCACACTGCTCTTCTTGTACGAAAAGCGGTTCTCCGTCTCGCCACGATCGCTGGTCACACTTGCCGGACGCGAATCGTTGATCATCTACGCCGTGCATCTCTTCCTCCTCTACGGCAATTTTGGTAGATTCAACTTCGCAAGGACGGTGAACCGCACGTTCGATTATGGTGAAGTTGTGGCTGCAACACTTCTTCTTACAGGACTGATGATCCTGCTCGCGTTGGTGTGGGATAAGCTGCGGAGAATGAATCCCCGCGTAAAGCAGACACTTCACTGGGTGATTGCTGCGACATTTGTGCTTGTGTTTTTCTTTGGTCCCGGAGAATAGCATGAGACCCCGACTCTTGATAGCGTTCATCGTCGTTCTTCTCACAGATTCTTTCTCGCATTCGGAACAGGCAGATATGAGGATTTCACTCGACGGCGAGTGGCTCTTTAAGGTGGACAGCTCGCAAGCAGGCATCAGCCAACACTGGTTTGACACGGCAGTCGATCGCGCAGATTGGCAACGCGTTCGGGTGCCGCGTTTTTGGGAGGGCTACCCCGGTCTGGCGAACTATGATGGATGGGGATGGTTTGCGCGCACGGTACATGTGGAACGCATCGACGAGCCGATGAGCCTGCACTGCGCCGGCGTTGATGACGCCGCCATGGTGTGGGTGAACGGAGTTGAGGTTGGTTCGCACACAGGCTATAGCGATCCGTTTGCCGTGGACGTGAGTCAGGCACTGAAGGTGGGCGAAAACCTTGTCGTTATTCTGGTGAAGGACTACGCGGGAGGAGGAGGCATCTACAAACCCATCACACTCATTGCGACAAAGAACCTCGATGAGTTGCTCAAAAGTCCCTACTACGGGACACCCGCCCGTCCGAGTGCCGACTGGGTGAAGGACGCATGCATGTACTCCGTGTATCTCCGCTCTGCTTCGAAGGAAGGAACCTTCGCCGGACTCGAGAAGCGGATCCCTGAACTGAAAGACATGGGCGTGACCGTGGTGTGGTTGCTGCCCATTCATCCTGTGGGAGTCAAGCATCGGAAAGGCCGCCTCGGCTCGCCATACGCAGTGAGGGATTACTATGGCATCAATCCCGAATTTGGGACGATGAAAGACTTCAAGAAGCTGCTCGCGACAGTGCATAAGAACGGCATGAAGCTCATCATCGATCTCGTTGCGAATCATACTGCCTGGGATAGCAAGCTGATAACCGAGCATCCCGAGTGGTTCACGAAAGATGAGAACGGAAATATCATCGCTCCAAACGCCGACTGGACGGACGTTGCCGATCTTGACTACTCTAGGTCCGCACTGCGCCGTTACATGATCGATATGATGAAGTGGTGGGTGAAGGACGTGGGTATCGACGGCTTCCGGTGCGACGTTGCCGAACTTGTGCCGACCGAGTTCTGGAACGCTGCGCGCAAGGAACTGGATGCGATCAAGCCCGTGATGATGTTGAGTGAAGGCTCGATTCCCGAACATCATGCTCAGGCATTCGATCTCACCTATTCCTGGAACGTGTACGATGTCTTGGACGTGCTGCTGAAGGGAAAGCGACCGGTTTCGGTGCTTGATCAGATTCTCAAAACAGAACACATGCAATTTCCGACCGGCTCACTCCGCATGCGCTTCACCACCAATCATGACAAGAACGCATGGGATGCACCGGCTGTGACGAAATTTGGTCTGGAAGGGCTGAAGCTCGCTACAGTGCTCATCAACACACTTCCTGGAGTACCGATGATGTACACCGGCGAGGAGGTGGCCAATGATCGGAAGCTCGACCTCTTCGACAAGGTGGATGTCGATTGGTCCCGGCCGCGTGAAGTGGGAGAGGTTTTCAAAAAGCTTTTCATCCTTCGGAGGGAGAACAAGGCGCTCGCACGTGGAAAGATGATCCGGCTCGAATCCACATTTGCAAACGACGTGTATGCCTTTGCGCGCGTTGCTGGAGATGATGCGGTGATCGTCGTCTTGAACTTTGGTTCCGAGGCTCGTTTCGTGAAGGTCAACGTTCCGATCGAGAAAGTCTTCGAGGGCCGGAAGAGTATTGTTGCACACGATGTGTTCGATGGGCAGCAGGTGGAACTGAGCATCGCACGCGAGCAACAGCTCGTTGCGGCCATGGAACCGCGGGCGTACAAGGTTTTTGTTGTGGAGAAATGAAGCGCGGAGCTACTGGGCCAGCGTCCGCAGCTGGTCTGCCACTTCCTGTACCTTCCACTCGTTTCCCTGGATCACGTTGTGGATTTTCCCTTCCTTGTCCAACAGGACGGTTCGGAGGTTGTGAGCAATAAGTCCGCCCTCGTCGTTTTCATACGTCAAGCCTAAACCGTCGGCGAGCTTCATGATGGTTTTGCCTGACGTATCGGGGTCGGTCACGAAGTCCCAGGAAGTGAAGTCGGCCCCGTAGCTCTTGCCGTACGCTTTCAGCACGCGCGGTGAATCGAACTTCGGATCGAAGCTAATCGTAATGAGGTGCCATTTGTTCTTCAGCGAGGGGTCGCTCGCCAGAAGGTTTTGAACCTTGGCGAAGTTATTGCTCATGAGGATACAATAGTCGGGCAGAGGGCATCGGGTGTAAATAAACGTGAGGGCAACGGCTTTGCCTTTGAAGTCGCTCAGGCGAACTCGCCTTCCATCCTGGTTAATGTAAGGGTCGCCGGGGAGGGTGTCGCCCACCTTCAGCATGCGGGCCATGATTGCCCCGGCGACAAGCTGCGGGTCGTCTGCTTCGCCTTTCCCCACGACGGTGATGGTCTCCAGCCAGCTCTCCGTGCGGGAAACGGCCAACGTTGCTGTAATGCTATCCCCCACGTGAAGGTCGTACAGCAAAGCCCTATTCTTGACCTTGAAAGGCATGGTCATGGCCATCATATAGTTGGGGATTTCTTCGTGAGCGACCGTAAGTCTGTTGCGGGACGTGTCAATCTCGACTACTTCACCCCGAAGGGGGAATGTCACCAGGTCTATTGGTTTCTCCTTGTTGTTGGAGCATGAGAAGACGAGAAGGAATAAGGAAATCGGAAGAATGTTATATCGCATGTTAGGCAGCCTTTGTGAAATTTTAGGAATGATAGGGAATAATTCCGAAAGATTGAAGGGAGAGAGCGGCTAGCTAATTCGGGGTATGAACAAAATTTCATGCACGGAGAGGGTATGTAGCGCTGCCAGGAGGATTGACTCTAATGGCAAAATTCTTATATTTATTTGCTCAAGCGTTATACCATTTTGGTGAACTATTCCCTCCTCGGTCCCGTTGGTGTATTCGAAAAGGAAGGAATATTTATGTCCAAACACGCTGGCGTAGGCCCGGCGAGCTACGTTCTCCGTGCTGCCAGCAGAGATCGCTGGCGTAGCTCAGTTGGTAGAGCAGCTGACTTGTAATCAGCAGGTCACCAGTTCAAGTCTGGTCGCCAGCTCTTGGGCGTACGGGTGAAGGCGGGCAGGTGGCGGAGTGGTCAATCGCACCAGACTGTAAATCTGGCGACCTTCGGTCTTCGGTGGTTCGAATCCATCCCTGCCCACCCACTTGCGGGAGTAACTCAGTTGGTAGAGTCACAGCCTTCCAAGCTGTTGGTCGCGGGTTCGAGTCCCGTCTCCCGCTCGGGCAAGAAGTGCTTGCGTAGCTCAGTTGGTAGAGCACTTCCTTGGTAAGGAAGAGGTCACCGGTTCAATCCCGGTCGCAAGCTCGAGAGTGAGTTTCCATAAGAATGGAGTTTAATCGTGCGAGACATTATTACGTTGGAGTGTTCTGAGTGTAAGCGCAGGAATTATTCTACTACCAAGAATAAGAAAAAACAGAGCGGCCGTGTTGAGTACAAAAAGTACTGCCGGTTCTGTGGAAAGCACACTCCCCACAAAGAAACAAAGTAAGAATGGGGCTTGTGAGGGTGGAAGACGAACAGTCCCTTCCCAGTTTCACTGCATCAATTCCATGGGCTAAAACAGCGGCAACTCCGCCCGCTTTGAAAGTGCAGAACACCATACGTGAGTAGCTCAATTGGCTAGAGCAGCGGTCTCCAAAACCGCAGGTTGGGGGTTCGAGTCCCTCCTCACGTGCGAACGAAGAGGGCCATCGTCGGTCACAACATCAACACGTTAGCCATCGCGGAAGATCAGAGGTATGAAAGAAAAGATCATTGCATTCTTCGAAGATGTCGTCAAGGAGATGAAGAAAGTCACCTGGCCCAAGAAAGACGACCTGCGAGACTCGACCATCGTCGTTCTCGTCGTCTGCCTTGTTGTTGCCGGGTTTGTGTACGTCGTCGATCAGATTCTGAGTCTGGGCCTCAAGTACTTCTTAGGATAATCTGTTGGAAAAGAAATGGTACGTGGTCCGTACGTATTCGGGTCACGAAAATAAAGTGAAGGCGTACATCGAGAATGAAATTGCACAGGCAGGGCTCGGCGATCGTGTCGGCTCGGTGATTGTTCCCTCCGAGAAGGTCTTCGAGGTGAAGGACGGAAAGAAGCGGAGCAAGACGCGGACGTTCTTTCCCGGCTACATTCTTGTGGAAGCTGCGCTCGACACACAGACGATGCATATCATTCTGAACACGCCTTCGGTCATCAGCTTTGTCGGTCCGAAGAATGCTCCTGCGCCATTGCAGCCGGCAGAAGTCAAGCGGCTCATCGGTAAGATCGAGGCCAAGAAAGACGTGGAGGTTCTGGAGGTACCTTTCAAGGTTGGCGACGCGGTGAAGGTTACCGATGGGCCTTTCAACAACTTCACGGGCTTTGTGCAGGAAGTGAACGAAGAGAAGATGAAGTTGAAAGTAATGGTCTCCATTTTCGGACGCAAGACGCCTGTCGAGCTTGACTTCAGTCAGGTGGAAGCAGAAAAGTAAATACCCATTGTTGAGTAGGAAATCCTCGTTATGAAAAAAATCACCGGCTACGTAAAGTTGCAAATCCCTGCAGGTCAGGCGAATCCTGCGCCGCCTGTGGGCCCGGCTCTCGGTCAGAAGGGTGTGAACATCATGGAGTTCTGCAAGCAGTTCAATGCGCGCACGCAGGCGCAGGCAGGGCTGATCATTCCCGTGGTCATCACGGTGTATTCGGACAAGTCGTTCACGTTCGTCACCAAAACACCTCCGGCCTCCGTGTTGTTAGCGAAGGCGGCGAAGGTGGAGAAAGGATCTGCAGAGCCCAACCGCAACAAAGTCGGCAAGGTGACATCGCAGCAGGTGCGCGAGATTGCAGAGTTGAAAATGCCCGACCTAAACGCTGCGAGCATCGAGGCCGCAATGAGTATGGTTGCCGGCACAGCCCGTTCGATGGGCATTGTTGTGGAAGGATAGTCGAATAATCACAGTAACGTGGGAGTCTGCATACGCAGACGCTGGAACCACAAGGAGAACCGGAATGAAACAGAGTAAGAGATTCAGAGCCGTTGCGGCGAAGATCGACCGCGCCAAACAGTACACCATAGAGGAAGCGATTGCAAAAGTCAAGGAGGCTGCGACGGCGAAGTTTGTCGAGTCGGTGGATATCGCCGTCAGGCTCGGTGTCGATCCGAAGAAGGCCGACCAGGCCGTGCGAGGCACGGTGGCGTTGCCGCACGGTATCGGCCGTGCCGTGCGCGTGTTGGTGCTTGCAAAACCGCCTCGCGATGAGGAAGCAAAAGCGGCGGGTGCAGACTATGCCGGCTTTACTGACTACATCCAGCAGATTCAAGCAGGCTGGGCCGATGTGGATGTGATCATTGCGACGCCCGATGTCATGGGGGAGGTCGGTAAACTCGGCAAGATCCTCGGGCCGCGCGGCTTGATGCCGAACCCGAAGAGCGGTACGGTGACCATGGATGTTGCCAGAGCGGTTAAGGAAGTGAAGGCAGGGAAGATCGAGTTTCGTGTCGACAAAGCAGGCATCGTGCATGCCACCATTGGCAAGGTGAATTTCGACTCGAAGCAATTGGCGGAGAACATCCAGGCATTTTTGAGCACGGTGGTGCGTTTGAAACCGGCTACGGCAAAAGGAACGTATGTGAAATCGATCGCGCTCTCCAGCACGATGGGGCCGGGCGTGAAGATCGACCGCAACCAGATTGCGGCACACTAACACAGAATGTTACGCACTCGAACAACACTATCTGCCCATTGCCATGATCGGTCGCTCGAGACATGGGCTTCTCTCTGGGCAACCACCTACACGCTGCGAGGGTGGAAACGTACCTCGTAGAGGAGAACAATGAAACGATCAGAAAAAGAACATATCGTTGCCGAAGTCGCGGAGATTGCTGCGCGTGCGTCAGCGATGTACTTCACGGACTTTACGGGCCTGACGGTGGAACAGGAGACGGAGCTGCGCCGTGAGTTGCGCAAGGCAGGCGTGCAGTATCGCGTCGTGAAGAACACGCTGATCAAGAAGGCGCTTGATCAGCTTTCGGGATACGACAAAGTGTACGACAAGCTTGTCGGGCCTACGGGTGTGGCGTTCGCCTTCGACGATGCCGTTGTTCCTGCGAAGGTCATCGACAAATTCGTCGCGAAGCATCAGAAGCTTGCGTTGAAGGCGGCGGTGCTCGAAAAGCAGGTCTATGACGGCGCGAAGCTGAAGGAACTCGCTCGGCTTCCCGCCAAGAAGGATCTCATGGCCGGCATTCTCGGCAGCATCCAGGCGCCGCTTGCCGGCGTGCCGACGGTGGTCAACGCAGTGTTGCGTGACCTCGTCAGCGTTATTGATCAATTGTCACAGAAGAAAGCAGCGTAGCTCTCTTCAGGAACTCGTACTTGTTCACTATTACACAGGAGAATCATTCATGTCAGCAGTAGCAGAGATTGTCGAAAGGATAGAGAAGCTCACCCTTCTTGAGGCGGTGGAACTGAAAAAGGCGCTTGAAGAGAAGTTCGGCGTGACGGCAGCGGCCCCCGTCGTCATGGGTGGCGTTCTGCCGGGTGCGGCCGCGGGCGGCGCTGCAGCGGCGGCGGAGGAGAAAACAGAGTTCAACGTTGTGCTGAAGGAAGCCGGCGCGCAAAAGATCAACGTTATTAAAGTCGTGCGAGCAGCAACAGGCCTCGGCCTGAAAGAAGCGAAGGACCTGGTCGACGGCGCACCAAAGACGGTGAAGGAAGGCTTGCCGAAGGCAGATGCGGAGAAGCTGAAGAAAGAGCTGGAGGAAGCAGGAGCGAAGGTGGAGTTGCAGTAAGTTCCTGTCGTGTGTGCGATTCCGTCCCGCGCAACACGCGGGACGGCGGTGTGTTCGGGTGTTGCGGCGTGTGAACCACCCGCGCAGTTTTCATCAACAAGAATGGCCTCGGCGTGAACGTACGTTGTGCGAACAGCATCGTAGCCGATAATGTGGAGTGGAGAACAGCTCCCGATTATCGGCTTCCGCTTTCTTTATCACGCCGTGGGACGGGTGATCAATTTACCATTACACAAAAGGAGTGGTGCTCTTGAGGAACCATTCAGAACGGATTTCTTTCGGAAAGAGTCCGAGAGTGATCGAAGCGCCCGACCTGCTGAATATTCAGTTAGAGTCGTGGGAAAGCTTTTTGCAGCGCGACGTACCTCCTGCGCGCAGGAAGAACAAGGGCTTGCAGGCGGTGTTCAAAGCGAACTTCCCCATTACGGATGCCCGAGAAAACTTTCTGCTGGAGTTTGTGGAGTACTACGTCGAGAAGGAAAAATACTCGGTCGCCGAGTGCGAAGAGCGAGGCCTGACCTACGCCGTGCCCTTGAAAGCGAAACTGCGGCTCTCGCAAAAAGCAGATGACGGCAAAGGGTACGTGAACACCATCGAGCAGGATGTCTATCTCGGCAACCTGCCGACCATGACGCATCGCGGCACCTTCATCATCAACGGCGCCGAGCGTGTTGTCGTCAGCCAGCTCCATCGCTCGCCCGGCGTCTTCTTCAGCGAGACGATGCATCCGAACGGCACGCCGATTTATTCGGCGCGTATCATTCCGTTCCGCGGCTCGTGGGTGGAATTTACGACCGACATCAACAACGTGATGTATGCCTATATCGACAGGAAGAAAAAATTCCCTGTCACCACGCTGCTGCGAGCGCTGGGCTATTCCTCCGACGACGAAATCCTCGAACTGTTCAGGCTCGTCGAGGAGGTGGATATCACGAAGGCAGATCTGAAGGACTATGTCGGCCGCGTCATTTGCAGCGATGTCGTCGACAAGAAGACCGGCGAAATCTTCATCACCAAAGATTCATTGCTCACAGAGGAGCACATCAAGCGGATCAAGAAATCCAACATCAAAAAAATACGGTTCCTCCAACAGCAAGGAAACGAAGAATCGGTGATTGCGAAGACGATCTCCAAGGATAGCGTTCGATCCGAAGAGGATGCCCTTGGTGCCATCTACAAGCAACTCCGCTCCGGCGATGCCCCCGATCTGGAAACGGCAAAGGGGCTGATTGAGCGCCTCTTCTTTAATGAGAAGCGCTATGACCTCGGCGACGTCGGTCGTTACCGCATCAATCAAAAGTTGGGTCTGGATATTCCTGTCACCACCACGACCCTGACAAAGCAGGACATTGTTGCAATCATCAACTATCTGATCGAGTTGCAGCAGGGCAAGCGTTCGGTGGACGACATCGACCATTTGGGCAACCGGCGCGTGCGGACGGTGGGCGAGCAGATTGCCCAGCAGTTCAATATTGGTCTGGCGCGCATGGCGCGAACGATTCGCGAGCGCTTGAACGTGCGCGACAGTGAAAACCTGACACCCCAAGACCTCGTCAACGCTCGAACAATTACCAGCGTTGTGAACGCGTTCTTCGGGACGAATCCGCTCTCGCAGTTCATGGATCAAACCAACCCGCTTGCCGAGTTGACGAACAAACGCCGCCTGTCGGCACTCGGGCCGGGCGGCCTGACGCGCGAGCGTGCAGGCTTCGAAGTCCGCGACGTGCATTACACCCATTACGGTCGCCTCTGCCCGATCGAGACGCCGGAGGGCCCCAACATCGGCCTGATCTCCTCGCTCTGCATCCATGCGCGGGTCAATGAATTCGGCTTCCTCGAGACGCCCTACCGCAAGGTGAAGAATGGGCGGGTGACGGATGAGATCGAATATCTGAACGCAGAGCAGGAAGACAACTACATCATCGCGCAGGCCAACGCACCACTGGATGCACGCGGCCACTTCTTGAGCGACCGCGTGAAGGCGCGCTACCAGGGCGACTTCCCCGTGGTGCGACCCGAAGAGGTGCATTACATGGACGTAGCGCCGAACCAGATTGTCAGCGCCGCGGCCGGGTTGATTCCCTTTCTTGAGCACGATGATGCCAACCGCGCGCTGATGGGATCGAACATGCAGCGTCAATCCGTGCCGCTGTTGCGTCCCGAAGCACCGCTTGTGGGCACAGGCCTCGAGGCCGATATTGCTCGCGATTCTCGTTCGTTGATTGTAGCGGAGCGGAACGGTGTTGTCGACTATGTGGACGCGAGCAGGATTGTTGTGCTGTATGATATTGACGAAACCTCGACAGAGGCGTTGATCTCCTTCGACGACAAGCGCCGTGTGGAGTACAAGCTGACGAAGTTCTTCCGAACGAATCAGGACACGTGCATCAACCAGCGCGTCCTGGTGAAGCCCGGAGATAAAGTCCGCAAGGGCGACGTGCTTGCCGACGGCCCGGCCACCGATCACGGGGAGCTTGCCCTCGGCCGGAATGTTCTCGTCGCATTCATGCCCTGGAACGGCTACAACTTCGAGGACGCCATCATTGTGAGTGAGCGCATCGTTGCGCAGGACGTGTTCACCTCCATTCACATCGAAGAGTTTGAATTGCAGGTGCGGGACACGAAGCGCGGCGAAGAGGAACTGACGCGCGAAATCCCCAACGTCAGTGAAGACGCCACCAAGGATCTGGACGAGAACGGTATTGTGCGCGTTGGAGCGGAAGTGCTGGAGGGCGATATCCTCATCGGCAAGATCACGCCGAAGGGAGAATCCGATCCGACACCGGAAGAAAAACTTCTGAAGGCGATTTTCGGTGAAAAGGCAGGCGACGTGAAAGACGCTTCGCTGAAGGCACCGCCCGGCATGAAAGGCATCGTGATTGCGACGAAGCTCTTCTCCCGCAAAAAGAAAGACGCCGAGTCCAAGAAGGAGGACAAACGTAAGAGCGACGCGCTCGACCGTCAGCGTCGGAAGATGCTACAGGATTTGCGTGAGCGCCTTGCCCACAAGCTGGGTCTTCTGCTGGATGGAGAGAAGTCCATCGGTGTACGCGATACCGACGGCACCATCATTTTCCGGGCCAACGTGCAGTTCAAGGCCGATACATTCCATTCCTGCGAAGAGCTGGAAAAGCTCGACTACACGCAGGAGTGGGTGGAGGATAAGAAGAAGAATTCCACCATTACAAAAATTTACACGAACTACTTCGATCGGCTCAACAGTATCGAAGAAGAGTTCCGCCACGAGAAAAACAAGATTCAGCTTGGTGATGAATTGCCACCGGGGGTTGTGCAACTTGCCAAAGTCTATGTGGCGAAGAAACGGAAACTCTCGGTGGGCGATAAGATGGCCGGACGCCACGGCAACAAAGGTGTCGTCTCGCGCATTGTTCCGGTTGCGGACATGCCCTTCCTGCCGGACGGAACACCGGTGGATATTGTGTTGAACCCGCTCGGTGTGCCTTCGCGCATGAACCTCGGCCAATTGTACGAAACCGCCCTGGGCTGGGCTGCCAAGGCGCTGGGGGTGAAGTACGCGACGCCGATCTTCGACGGGGCGACGTGGGAAGACGTGAAGAAGGAATTGGAGAAGGCAGGGTTGAACACGGCGTCTCGCTCCGTCTTGTACGACGGCCGCACGGGCGAGCGCTTCGATCAGGAAGTGACCGTCGGCTACATCTATATGATGAAGCTGTCGCACCTGGTTGACGACAAGATTCACGCACGCTCGATCGGACCTTACTCGCTTATCACACAGCAGCCGTTAGGGGGCAAGGCGCAGTTCGGCGGGCAGCGTTTCGGCGAAATGGAGGTGTGGGCACTCGAAGGATACGGTGCTGCACACGTGCTGCAGGAAATGCTCACCGTCAAAAGCGACGACGTCGCCGGCCGAGCCAAAGTGTACGAAGCCATCGTCAAAGGCGACAACTTACCCGAAGCGAACGTTCCTGAGTCGTTCAATGTGCTGGTGCGGGAACTGATGGGTTTGGGTCTGGATGTAAAACTGGATTAGAGCGTCAACGGTGTGCGCCAGGGTGGCGTGCAGCGCAACGTACAGTGAGTTTTGTTTGGAGGATTATTCATGGCATTCATGAGCCATCACGAAAAAGAAACACGGAAGAGCTTCTCGCGCATTACCATCAGCCTCGCCTCGAGCGACATGATTCTGCAACGCTCGCACGGCGAGGTGACCAAGCCGGAGACGATCAACTATCGGTCGTTCCGTCCCGAGAAGGATGGGTTGTTCTGCGAGAAGATCTTCGGCCCGGTACGGGACTGGGAGTGCCACTGCGGCAAGTACAAGCGCATCCGCTATCGTGGTATTATTTGCGACCGCTGCGGAGTCGAGGTCACGCAGAAGAGTGTCCGGCGCGAGCGCATGGGACACATCGCCCTGGCAGTGCCGGTCGTGCATATCTGGTACTTCCGTTCTCTGCCGTCGAAGATTGGTTACATCCTCGGTATGACGACGAAGGATCTCGAAAAGGTTATCTACTATGAATCATACATCGTCATCAATCCGGGGACGACAGGGCTTCAAAAGAAAGATCTGATTTCCGAGGAGCAGTACTTCGAGATCCTCTCGACGCTGCCGGAACATCACGACGATCTGGAACCGACGGACAAGCGGAAGTTTGTCGCCAAGATTGGTGGGGAGGCGATCAAGGACTTGTTGAAGCAGGTGGATATCCCGTCGCTGGCTGCGGAGCTCCGCGCGCAGATCATGGAAGAGACGTCCGTTCAGAAGAAGCAGGAAGCACTGAAGCGCCTGCGCGTTGTCGAAGCCTTCCGCGAGCGTGAGGACGGCCCGGTGAACAAGCCCGAGTGGATGGTGTTAGATATCATTCCGGTGATTCCGCCGGAGCTGCGGCCGTTGGTTCCGCTCGAGGGCGGACGCTTCGCGACATCCGACCTCAACGATTTGTACCGGCGCGTCATCATCCGCAATAATCGGCTGAAGCGGCTCATCGACATCAAAGCGCCCGATGTGATCTTGCGGAATGAGAAGCGCATGTTGCAAGAGGCAGTCGATTCGCTGTTCGACAATTCCCGGCGCGTCAACGCCGTTCGCAGCGATAACAACCGCGCGCTGAAGTCTCTCTCCGACATGCTCAAAGGGAAGCAGGGACGCTTCCGTCAGAACTTGCTGGGCAAGCGGGTAGACTACTCGGGACGCTCGGTGATCGTTGTCGGCCCCGAACTGAAGCTCCACGAGTGCGGCATCCCCAAGGACATGGCGGTGGAGTTGTTCAAGCCGTTCATCATCCGCAAGCTCATCGACCGCGGCATCGTCAAGACGGTCAAGAGCGCAAAGAAGGTGGTGGACAAGAAAGGCCCCGAGGTGTGGGAGATTCTTGAGAACATCATTGACGGGCACCCCGTGTTGCTGAACCGTGCCCCGACGTTGCACCGGCTCGGCATTCAGGCCTTCCAGCCCGTGCTGGTCGAAGGCAAAGCGATCCGCATTCACCCGATGGTGTGTACGGCGTTTAACGCCGACTTCGACGGCGATCAGATGGCCGTGCACGTGCCGCTGTCGTTCGATGCGCAGCTGGAGGCGCGCATCCTGATGCTCTCGAGCCATAACATCTTGTCGCCTGCACATGGCTCACCGATTGTCACGCCCACGCAGGATCAGGTGCTCGGCTGCTATTACCTCACCAAATCCAAACCGGGTGACGTAGGCGAGGGCATGGTCTTCTCCGACACGCAGGAAGTCATCATTGCCTACAACTACGGCAAGGTGGGCTTGCACGCCATCATCAAAGTGCGCATTGATGGCAAGCTGGTGGAGACAACGACCGGACGCGTAATCTTCAACCAGATTGTTCCGAAAGAAATCGGCTTCATCAACGAATTGTTGAACAAGAAACGTCTCGTGCAAATCATCGGCAGCGCGTTTCGCAAAGTCGGCAACCTGAGGACGGCGGAGTTTCTTGATCGCCTGAAGGAACTCGGCTTCCGCTACGCAACGGCAGGAGGTCTCTCGGTTGGGTTGGAGGACGTAGAGATTCCGAAGGAGAAGGCACAGATTGTTGCTGCTGCACAGGCGAAGGTTGATGAAGTCTACAAGCAATACACGCGCGGCTTGCTCACCCAAGGTGAGCGCTACAACAAGGTGATCGACATCTGGACGCAAGCGGGTTTGAAAGTTGCCGATGCACTCTTCCAGACGTTGCAGCACTCGCGGGAGGGCTTCAACTCCCTGTACATGATGGTGGACTCCGGCGCCCGTGGCTCGAAGGAGCAGGTGCGTCAACTCGCGGGCATGCGCGGCCTGATGGCGAAGCCGCAAAAATCGCTCTCGGGCGCGGCAGGCGAGTTGATCGAGAACCCGATCATTGCCAACTTCCGCGAAGGCTTGTCGATTCTGGAATACTTCATCTCCACGCACGGCGCTCGTAAGGGACTTGCAGACACAGCCTTGAAAACGGCTGACGCCGGATACCTGACCCGTCGGCTTGTGGACGTCGCGCAAGACGCCATCATCAAGGAGGAAGATTGCGGCACGATTCGCGGGGTGATGACGGGTGCGTTGAAGGAAGGCGAGGACATCAAGGAACCGCTTGCCGAGCGCATCCTTGGGCGCGTTGCCGTGCACGACGTCGTCGATCCGCTGAGCGGCGAGACGATTGTCAAGGCTGGTGAGCTGATTGATGAGGACAAAGCCAACCGCATCGGCGAAACATCCATCGAGACGGTGGAGATTCGTTCGGTGCTGACCTGCGAAGCAAAACGAGGTATCTGTGCCAAATGCTATGGCCGCAATCTGAGCACGGGCAAGATGGTGCAGGTGGGTGAAGCCGTCGGTATCATTGCAGCTCAATCCATTGGCGAGCCGGGTACACAGCTCACGCTCCGAACATTCCACACCGGTGGCGCTGCAAGCTTGAGTGCCTCGCAGTCGCAGGTGACCTCGAAGTTCGATGGCAAACTCGTCTACGAAGGTATCAAGTCCATTACGGTTGATACCGATGAAGGTCCGCGCTTGATTGTCTCCGGGAGGAGCGGGGTGGTGAGCGTACTCGATCGTGACAACCGCATGCTGACCAAGTACGACGTGCCCTATGGCGCGATGCTGATGGTAAAGGATGGCGCCAGGGTTACGAAGGGGGAGATCATCTACGAATGGGATCCCTATAATGCCGTGATCATTTCCGAGCACAGCGGTACCGTGAAGTATCAGGATCTGAAGGAAAATGTCACCTTCCGCGAAGAGCCTGACGAACAAACGGGGCACATCCAGAAAGTGGTGATTGATTCGCGTGACCGAACGCTCAGCCCGAGCATTCAGATTCTGGATGCCAAAGGGAAGAAGATGGGCAGTTACATTATTCCAACCCGGGCACACATTATTGTGGACGACGGGCAGGAGATCAAGGCGGGGACGATACTGGTGAAAATTCCGCGCGACATCGGGAAGAACCGCGACATCACAGGCGGCTTACCTCGCGTCACGGAGTTGTTCGAAGCTCGCAGCCCGCAGGATCCGGCCATCGTTTCTGAGATCGACGGCATTGTCACCTTCGGTGCGCAAAAGCGCGGCTCGCGTGAGGTGGTTGTCACCAGTCACGATGGCAAAGACGTGCGCAAGTACCCGATTCCGCTCGGTAAGCACGTGCTTGTGCAGGAACACGACGTTGTTCGCGCAGGCGAACGGCTTTCCGATGGGTCGATCGATCCGCACGATATCCTTCGCATCAAGGGCGTGCACGAGGTGCAGGAGTACCTCGTGAACGAAATCCAGGAGGTCTACCGCATTCAGGGGGTAAAGATCAACGACAAGCACATCGAGGTTATCGTTCGCCAGATGATGCAAAAGGTGAAGGTCGTCAGTTCCGGGGACACAAAGTTCCTGGAGGGCGACTACGTTGACAAATTGAAGTTCGAAGAAGAGAACGAACAGCTACGTGACAAGGTCGTCATCATCAGTAAAGGAGATTCGAAGCTCAAGAATGGACAGATCGTTTCGAAGAAGAAGGTGCGCGAGACCAACGGCGAGTTGCGCAAGAAGGCCAAGAAGGTGATCGAGTACAGGGACGCCGAACCTGCGACATCGGAACCGGTGCTCCTTGGTATCACCTCCGCCGCACTTTCGACCGATAGCTTTATCTCTGCAGCTTCGTTCCAAGAAACGACGAAGGTGCTGACGGATGCCGCAATCGAAGGACGCGTGGACAACCTCCTGGGCTTGAAGGAGAATGTGATTATGGGTCATCTCATTCCGGCCGGCACAGGACTGAAACACTTCAAGGATATAATCGTGACAGCGAAGGAACGCATGCTGGCGGCCGAAGAGGAAGGCGGAAAGGAGGAGACTGCAGCAACGGTGAAAAAGGTACGAACGAAAGAGAAGGCGGCGGCCTCAAGCTGAGGTTGGCGCGGGTTTGCGGGTTAAGATTTTCTAATGCCTGCGGAATTTGTCGATTATTGACATTCTGACGGGGTGTTTGTATCTTTAGAAACTTTGAGTTTGCGTTTCCGCACCAGATAGTCCAACGGAGAAGTCTTTGCCAACAATCAACCAACTCGTTCGCAGGGGTCGCCAGAAGGTCACATACAAAAGCAAGGCTCCTGCCATGGATCGATGCCCGCAGAAGCGGGGAGTATGTACGCGTGTGTACACGACAACGCCGAAGAAGCCGAACTCGGCCCTCCGGAAGGTCGCACGCGTTCGTCTGACCAACGGTGTGGAAGTTACGGCGTATATACCCGGTGAGGGTCACAATCTGCAAGAACATTCCCTCGTGATGATCCGTGGGGGCCGTGTGAAAGACTTGCCGGGAGTCCGTTACCACATCATTCGGGGAACGCTCGATACCGCCGGCGTTGCCGACCGCAAGCAGGGGCGTTCAAAGTATGGTGCAAAGAAAGCTAAGACATAAGTCAGGCAGAGCATTGCAGTGAGAAAGAAAAGAGCAGAAAAGCGTCCGGTACCTCCGGACCCAAAATATCATGACGTTCTCGTATCCCAATTCATCAACTCCGTGATGAAAAGGGGACTGAAGCACAAAGCGCGGCGCATTGTGTACGATGCTTTTGATCTCATAGAGCAGCGGACAAAGACACCGGGGCTGGAGGTATTCCGCAAAGCACTCAACAATGCGCGACCGGTTCTTGAGGTGCGGGCGCGGCGCGTGGGCGGTGCCACCTATCAGGTGCCGACGGAAGTCCGACAGGAACGCAGCATCGCTCTTGCTATTCGCTGGCTTATCAACTATGCTGCCGAGCGGAAGGACAAATCGATGTCACAAAAACTTGCTGCAGAGTTTATTGCTGCATCCAACGGAGAAGGCGGTACGATTAAGAAGAAAGAAGATGTCCACAAGATGGCGGAGGCAAACAAAGCCTTTGCTCACTTCAAGTGGTAATGATGTAGGGAATGAAGTCGGAAGTTTATGCCAAGACAATATCCATTAGAACGAACGCGCAACATCGGAATCAGTGCCCACATCGACGCGGGCAAGACGACGACAACCGAGCGCATCCTCTTTTTCACAGGGGTGGTGCACCGGATCGGCGAAGTTCATGACGGCGCCGCAACGATGGATTGGATGGAGCAGGAAAAAGAGCGCGGGATTACGATTACCTCTGCTGCGACCACGTGCTTCTGGAACAACCATCGTATCAATATCATCGACACGCCGGGACACGTTGACTTCACGGCGGAAGTCGAGAGATCGCTGCGCGTGCTCGACGGCGCAATCGCGTTATTCTGCTCGGTCGGTGGTGTCGAGCCGCAATCCGAAACCGTATGGCGCCAGATGGACAAGTACGGCGTTCCCCGTATTGCGTTCGTCAATAAGATGGACCGTGTTGGCGCGGATTTCCTTGGCTGTGTTCAAATGATCAAGGATCGGTTGGGTGCCAATGCCGTACCCATCCAGCTTCCCGTCGGCGAGGGCGACATGTTTGCCGGTATCATCGATCTCGTCACGATGAAAGCCCGTATGTACACCGATCCCACAGGCCAGACCTGGCAAGATATCGACATCCCGCATGACATGGAGGAGAAGGCCACAGAGTGGCGAACGAAGATGCTCGAAGCCGTATCTGACGAGGACGACACGCTGCTGGAGAAATACCTTGAAGGCAAGGAAATCACCCCGAAAGAAATCATGGCGGTGTTGCGGCGTGCAACGCTGAAGGTGAGCATCATTCCGGTGTTGTGTGGCTCTTCGTTCAAGAACAAAGGTGTCCAGAAGCTGTTGGATGCCGTGGTTGATTATCTCCCATCGCCGCTCGACCTGAACGAAGGCAAGGTGTGGGGGCATCACATCAACATGAATGATCACATTGCGCGCAAGGTGGACGACAAGGAGAAGTTCAGCGCACTCGCATTCAAAATCATGACCGACCCGTTTGTCGGGAAGCTGACATACTTCCGTGTGTACTCGGGAACGGTGAAGGCAGGCTCGTACGTCTATAATCCCATTGCGGAAAAGAAGGAACGCATCAGCCGCATCCTTCGTATGCACGCAAATATGCGAGAAGATGTGGAAGAAGCCTATGCGGGCGACATCTGTGCCGCCATTGGTTTGAAGTTTACCAGAACCGGCGACACGCTCTGCGACGAGAGCGATCCGATCATTCTGGAGAAGATGACCTTCCCCGATCCGGTCATTCACGTCGCGATCGAGCCGAAGACCAAGGCCGATCAAGAAAAGCTTGGCGAAGCATTGAGCAAACTCTCGGAAGAGGATCCAACGTTCCGTGTTTCGACGAACGAGGAGACCGGCCAGACGATTATCAGCGGGATGGGCGAATTGCATCTGGAGATAATCGTCGATCGCATGCGACGGGAGTTTCGTGTTGAGGCAAACATCGGCAAGCCGCAGGTGGCGTACAAGGAAACGATCCGCAAGAAAGTGCAGGCCGAAGGAAAGTTCGTGCGACAATCCGGCGGCCGCGGCCAGTTCGGCCACGTGTGGCTGGAGATCGAACCCAATGAGAAGGGCAAGGGGTTCGAGTTCACCAACGCCATCGTCGGCGGCGCTGTCCCGAAGGAGTATATCAAGCCCGTGGAGCAGGGAATCATTGAAGCGATGAAGAACGGCGTGCTGGCAGGGTATCCGATGGAGGATGTGAAGGTGAAGTTGTTCGACGGCTCGTACCACGAGGTTGATTCGTCGGAAATGGCCTTCAAGATTGCCGCGTCGATCGGCTTCAAAGAAGGAGCGCGCAGAGCCGACCCTGTCCTGTTGGAGCCTATTATGGAAGTGGAGGTGGTAACGCCGGAAGAGTATATGGGCGACGTGATGGGTGATTTGAACGCGCGCCGGGGAAAGATCGAGGGGATTACGCCTCGCAAGGACGCGCAGGTGATTCGCGCGCTGGTTCCGCTGTCGGAGATGTTCGGCTATTCCACCACGCTGCGCTCGATGAGTCAAGGCCGAGCGATCTACTCGATGGAGCTTTCTCATTACGACGAAGTGCCACGCAGTGTCTCCGAGCAGATCATCGAGAAGGTCAAAGGCAAGGAAGCTGTTCCCGCATAACATCACAAGAGCATACTCATACACCATATCCTTACTTTTAGAGGAGAACACAAATGGCAAAAGAGAAATTCAGTCGTGCAAAGCCTCACGTGAACGTAGGGACGATTGGTCACGTTGATCACGGCAAGACGACGTTGACCGCCGCTATCACGATGGTGCTTGCCAAGCAAGGGTTGTCGGAAGTCCGGACGTTTGATTCCATCGACAATGCACCGGAAGAGCGCGAGCGCGGTATCACCATCGCCACTGCGCACGTGGAATATCAGACGGCGACGCGGCATTACGCGCACGTGGATTGTCCCGGTCACGCCGACTACGTGAAGAACATGATCACCGGCGCGGCTCAGATGGACGGCGCCATCCTTGTTGTTGCCGCCACCGACGGTCCGATGCCCCAGACGCGTGAACACATACTGCTTGCCCGTCAGGTCGGCGTGCCGAGAATTGTTGTGTTCCTGAACAAGGTGGATGCGGTGGATGATCCCGAACTGCTCGATCTCGTTGAGCTTGAGCTACGCGACCTGCTGAAGAAGTACGAGTTCCCCGGCGATGAGATTCCCATTATCCGCGGCTCGGCGTTGAAGGCCATGGAAGCAGCGCTCAAGCCGGATTCGAAGGTGGACGATCCCGCCTTCAAGTGCATCATGGATCTGATGAACGCTGTCGATTCGTACATCCCCATTCCGCAGCGCGATGTCGATAAGCCGTTCCTGATGCCGGTGGAAGATATCTTCTCTATTACCGGACGCGGGACGGTGGCCACAGGCCGTGTGGAGCGCGGCAAGGCGAAGGTGGGCGATGAAGTGGAGATTATCGGCCTGGGCGCGCACAAGAAGACCGTCATTACGGGTGCGGAGATGTTCCGCAAGGAGCTGGATGAAGTTGTCGCGGGCGACAACGCGGGTTTGTTGTTGCGCGGCGTCGACAAGAAGGAGGTGGAGCGCGGCATGGTCATCGCCAAGCCGGGTTCCATCACCCCGCACAAGAAATTCACCGCACAGGTGTACGTGTTGAAGAAAGAAGAAGGCGGTCGTCACACACCGTTCTTTACCGGGTATCGCCCGCAGTTCTACTTCCGGACAACGGACGTCACGGGCGTGGCGACGTTGCCTGCGGGCACCGAAATGGTGATGCCCGGCGACAACGTGGACGGTCTGCAGATCGAGCTGATTACCACCATCGCCATGGAGGAAGGTCTTCGCTTCGCTATCCGGGAAGGGGGCCATACGGTAGGAGCAGGTGTTGTGACCAAGATTTTGGAATAAATCCACGGTGGTGGCGCCTCGCACACGGGTGTCCACCACGTTGTTTCTTTTTGTAGAGTAAACGGAGTTCACATTTGGCCGGGCAGAAAATACGCATCAAGCTGAAGTCGTTCGACCACAACCTGATCGACAAGTCTGCGGAAAAGATCATCAAGACGGTCAAGTCAACAGGCGCTGTGGTCTCAGGCCCGATCCCGTTACCCACGAAGCGTACGGTGTACACTGTGCTTCGATCTCCGCATGTTGACAAGAAGTCGAGGGAGCAATTCGAGACGCGCGCACACAAACGCCTGATCGATATTCTCAACTCGACCAACAAGACGGTCGACTCCTTGATGAAACTCGATCTTCCCGCGGGAGTTGACGTCGAGATCAAAGTGTAGCTCGTTTGGCATGATGATACGCTGAGACGTCTCTGCACTCGCCGGGTGCGGAACGGGTAGTCTGTGGACGGCGTGAGAGCGTGCGCTGTGGCGCGACCGCGGAACGCACATTTTTTTGGGACGCTACTACTATGACAGGACTGTTAGGAAAGAAAATCGGGATGACCAGCATCTTCGATGATGCCGGTCAGGTCATTCCCTGCACGGTGATCGAAGCAGGCCCATGCTTCGTGACGCAGGTGAAGACCAAGGAACGCGACGGTTACGAGGCGGTGCAGTTAGGCTTCGATGAGAAAAACGAACGCCGCGTCAACAAGCCTCTGGGCGGGCACTTTGCAAAGGCCAACACCAAACCGATGCGCATCGTACGGGAGTTTCGAGGCAACGGTGTGTCTGACGTCCAGCCGGGGCAGCAAATCAAGGTCGAGAACGTCTTCGCCAAGGGGGACACGGTTTCGGTGGTGGGAACCTCCAAGGGGCGCGGCTTCCAGGGTGTGGTGAAGCGTCACCACTTCGGGGGTGGCTCGCGCACGCACGGGCAGAGCGATCGTGAACGTGCGCCCGGCTCCATCGGCTCCTCGTCCTATCCTTCGCGCGTCTTCAAAGGGTTACGCATGGCGGGCCGCATGGGCGGCATGCGCGTCACCGTGCGCAATCTCAAGGTTGTGGGTATCATCCCCGATTCGAATCTCCTGTTAGTCAAAGGCTCTGTTCCCGGAGCAGTCAACGGGTACGTCGAGATTCACAAAGTGGTGACACACTCAGCATAGCACGAGCACGAGATGGAACTGGAAGTCTATAAAACGGATGGCACCAAGAGCGGCGAGAGGGTAAAACTCTCGGACGAGATTTTCGGCATCGAGCCGAACCGGCACGCACTCTATCTTGCGGTCCGATCGTTCCTCGATAACCAGCGTCAGGGCACACACAAAGTGAAGACGCGGGCTGAAGTGCGTGGCGGCGGCAAGAAGCCGTTCCGCCAGAAGGGTACCGGCAACGCGCGGCAGGGTTCGTCCCGCTCGCCGATTATGATTGGCGGCGGTTCGATCTTCGGTCCAGTGCCGCGAGACTACACGCGCGAGCTCCCTGCGAAGGTGAAGAAACTTGCACGCAAGTCTGCGCTTTCTCTCAAGGCGAAGGAAGGGCAGTTCATGGTGGTGGAAGATTTCTCGTTCGAGAAACCGAAGACCAAACACATGGCGGCGGTGCTCAAAGCGCTGGCCCTGGATGCCCGTAAGACCTTGTTGCTTACGGCCAGGAGCGATGAACACGTGTACCGCTCGGGACGGAACATTCCCTGGCTTCACATTCTGCCGGCGGACAAAGCATCGACGTACGACCTTCTGAACAACCAGGTGATTCTCTGCCAGAAGGGTGCAGTTGAGGTTCTCCACAACACATTCAAGCATTGAAAGAACATTATGATCGGGGTTCTCAAGCGTCCCATCGTGACAGAAAAGATGACTGCCTTGCAGGAGAAGGGGGTGTACGCGTTCGAAGTGGACAAGAACGCAAACAAAATCACGATTGCCAGAGCAGTCGAAAAGAAGTTCAACGTCACCGTGCTCAGCGTCCGGACCAGCAACCACAAGGGAAAGGCGAAGTCGCAGCTGACGCGGCGCGGACGGTTCGAGGGACGCACATCATCATGGAAAAAAGCCTACGTGCAGTTGAAAGAGGGTGACAAAATCGAATTCTTCCAGAACGTGTAATCGGAAAGCGCAGAGGATATGGCATTACGAGCACTCAAACCTACAACGCCGGGCACGCGGTGGATGCTTGTGTCCAGCTTCGATGAGATCACGAAGACGAAGCCGGAGAAGTCGCTCCTCCAGCCGCTGAAAAAATCCGGTGGACGGAATAACACCGGGCGCATTACCTCGCGCCATCGCGGCGGCGGGCATAAGCGCATGTACCGGGTCATCGACTTCAAGCGCGACAAGACGGGCATGGATGCGAAGGTGATCGCTGTGGAATACGATCCCAACCGCAGCGCGCGTATTGCGCTCCTGCAATATGCCGACGGAGAGAAACGATATATCATTGCCCCGGAAGGCGTGAAGGTCGGCGAGAAACTCCGCTCCGGTCCGGATGCGGAAATCAAGAACGGCAACGCGTTGCCGCTTGCCAATATTCCGGCGGGAACGTTTGTGCATAACATCGAGCTACGTCCGGGCAAAGGTGCGCAACTCGCGCGCAGCGCAGGGACCTCCGTGCAGTTGATGGCGAAGGAAGGCAAGTACGCGCAGCTTCGTCTTCCTTCGGGTGAAGTGCGGAACGTGCCTCTTGCATGCATGGCAACCATCGGGGTCGTCAGTAACGCCGAGCACGAGAACATCAGTCTGGGGAAAGCAGGACGCTCGCGCTGGCTGGGCATCCGGCCGCAGTCGCGCGGCGTCGTGCAGAATCCGGTGGATCATCCCCACGGCGGCGGCGAAGGAAAATCACCGCAGGGGAATCCACACCCTGTTTCTCCCTGGGGCTGGCACACCAAAGGGTTGAAAACGCGTCGACGGAAGAATCCTTCGAGCAAATTCATCGTCAAACGTCGCAAGTAAGGAAGCCAGAGCATGAGTCGTTCGCTCAAAAAAGGTCCCTTTGTCAGCTACAAGCTGCTGGAGAAAGTCGCGGCGCTGAACAAGGCGAACCAGAAGAAAGTGATCAAAACGTGGTCGCGCGCATCAACCATCACGCCGGAATTTGTGGGACATACGTTCGCCGTGCACAACGGGAACAAGTTCATTCCGGTGTATGTGCACGAAGGTATGGTGGGACATAAGTTGGGTGAGTTTGCGCCGACGCGCATCTTCCGCGTTCATCCGGGTGTGAAGAAGGAAGAAACATCGAAGCCCGGTTGATGCCTCGGAACGGAAAGACAGGAACAGACACTATGGAAGCACGAGCAATCAACAGATACATTGGAACTTCGCCGCGCAAGATGCGCCTGGTGATCGACCTGATTCGCGGGAAACGGGTGGACGAGGCGTTGCGCCTCTTGCACTTCTCGCCAAAGCATGCGGCACGCACGGCGGAGAAAGTGCTGCGCTCGGCAATCTCCAATCTGCAGAATAAGGACGAGGGTGCTCGCTTCGAGCCTTCCGATATGATCGTGAAGGAAGCGTACGTGGACGGCGGCCTGACGATGAAGCGCATCTCCCCGGCACCGATGGGACGCGCGTACCGCATTCGCAAGCGATCCAACCACGTAACGATTGTTGTTGCCGCGGACAAGAAAGCCGAGAAGGCCGCGCCCGCGAAGGCGGCACCGAAACGGGAAGCGAAATCGAAAGTATCGAAGACCGAGAGCGTCGAACGCAAGAAAGGCGAGAAGCCCGCGCCGGCACAAGAGACATCGAAGGTAACCCGCTAAGGAGGACATTTGGGACAAAAAGTAAATCCGATTGGACTGCGATTAGGCATTATTCGATCGTGGGATTCCAACTGGTACGACGACAAGTCGTTTGCCGGGAAGTTGCAGGAAGATATGACGATCCGCAACTACATCCGCAACCGCCTGAAGAAAGCGGGCATTTCCCGGATTCTGATTGAACGGACTCCCAAGCGTGCGGTCATCACCATCACCACATCGCGGCCGGGCATTGTTATCGGACGGAGCGGGAAGGAGATTTCTCAGCTGGAAGAAGAACTGAAGAAGATCACCAACAAGGACGTCAAGATTCTCATCAACGAGATCAAACGACCCGAGTTAGACGCGTATCTCGTTGCCGAGAACATTGCACAGCAATTGGAGGGGCGTATCGCTTTCCGCCGTGCCATGAAGAATGCCATCACGGCTGCCATGCGAATGGGCGCCGAAGGTATTCGTGTCATGACGTCGGGACGGCTCGGCGGAGCAGAAATGGCGCGACGCGAGCAGTATAAAGAAGGACGTATCCCGTTGCACACACTGCGGGCCGACATTGATTACGCTACGGCAACTGCCCGCACTGTATACGGGGCAATCGGCGTTAAGGTATGGATTTGTAAGGGGGAAATGATCGGCAGGGGTGAAGCGCAACAGGCCTTTGCCCGCAGAAGCTAAGCGACAGAGGAGACTACCGTATGTTGATGCCCAAGAGAGTGAAATACCGGAAAGCACAACGCGGCCGTATGAAAGGCAAAGCGAAGCGTGGCTCGTCGGTGGACTTTGGCGATTTTGGTTTGAAGGCGCTGGAACCCGGCTGGATTACCCAGCGGCAGATCGAAGCCGCACGCGTGACGCTCGCGCGGATGATGAAGCGGGAAGGAAAAGTCTGGATCCGGATTTTCCCGGACAAACCCGTCACCAAGAAGCCGGCAGAGACACGCATGGGATCGGGAAAAGGAGCACCCGAATACTGGGTGGCCGTTGTGAAGCCGGGCCGCATCCTGTTTGAAGTGGGCGGCGTGACGAAAGATGTAGCAACGGAAGCGTTGACGCTTGCATCGCACAAGCTTCCGATCAAGACCAAAATCAGTACACGCCCGGATTTCGCCACAAGCACGGCGGCATAGGCGGGCAAGAAGCGTATCGTCTGGACAACACAAGCACGATCATGAAAGCACACGAACTGCGACAGTTTTCGGTCGAAGAGTTGAAGAAGCGGCTTGCCGAGGAGCAGGAGAACCTCGCCAATCTCCGTTTCCTGTTGTCGACAAGTCAGCTCGAAAGTCCGATCAAAGTCCGAACCGTGCGACGCGAGATCGCCCGGTTGCACACGGTCATCAAAGAGAAACTGAGCGCCGAAAAGGGTGAGGTAAAGGTATGAGTGAAATCACGACAGCACAACGCACAACGCAGCGGAAAGTCCGTATCGGCAAAGTGGTCAGCAACAAGATGGAGAAAAGCATCGTCGTAGCGATCGAGCGCCGCGTGCCTCATCCGATCTACAAAAAATACTTTAAGCGGACAACCAAACTCATGGCGCACGACGAGCAGCGTGCGGCCGCCATCGGCGATATGGTGAAGATTATGGAAACGCGTCCCCTCAGCCGGCACAAACGCTGGCGCCTGGTGGAGATATTAGAAAAAGCGAAGTAACGGGAGTAAGCGTCATGATACAGGAAGAGACCAATCTTGTCGTCGCGGATAATTCAGGAGCGAAGAAGGCCCGGTGCATCCGCGTCCTGGGCGGGCATGACCGTCGCTATGCCGGACTGGGCGATGTGGTGGTCGTGTCGGTGAAATCGGCCATTCCCGGTGCAACCGTGAAAAAGGGAGAGGTGGCCAAAGCGGTCATCGTGCGTACACGCAAGGAGACGCGCCGGAAAGATGGCTCGTTCATCCGCTTCGATGAAAACGCCGCCGTGTTGATCAACGATGCAGGCGAACCGCGCGGCAGCCGCATCTTTGGCCCGGTTGCGCGCGAGTTGCGAGAAAAGCAGTACATGAAGATTGTTTCCCTTGCACCGGAAGTCTTGTAAGGAACGAACATGAAGATTCGAAAGAACGACAACGTTATTGTCATTGCGGGGAATGCACGCGGAAAGACCGGTAAGGTGCTGAAGGTGTATCCGGACAAGGATCGCATTATCGTCGAAGGGGTGAACGTCATTAAGCGACACACGCGCCCAAGCCAGCGCAATCCGCAGGGGGGAATCGTGCAGAAGGAAGCCCCGATCCATGTTTCGAACGTCATGTTGCTCGATCCGAAGACCAATCAACCGACACGTGTCGGCATGAAGGTGATCAAGGATGAGGCGACGGGGAAAAAGTCGCGCGTACGCGTTGCCAAGGCCACGGGCGAAACTTTCTGACGTCCCGGCGAGCATCTGGAGTACCAGTCTGACACAGACCAGACACCACCACAACGAGCGAAAGAGTTATGGCAGCAGAAAAAGAAAAGAAACCGGGAGCCGGCAAGGGTTCCGAAAAAGGGAAAGGGAAGGGGAGCGTTGCGGCGCAAGCTCCCGACCGGCCGCCACGCGCTTCGGGCAAGGAAGAGCGCGTTACCCCGCGCTTGCTGACGATGTACCGGCAGGAGGTTATTCCTGCGTTGATGAAGCGCTTCAAATACAAGAACGTGATGCAGGTGCCGCGCCTCGAAAAGATCGCGATTAACATTGGCGTGGGGCAAGCAACACAGGACCCGAAGCTCGTCGATGCCGCGGCACGCGACCTGGAGATGATTGTCGGGCAAAAAGTCGTGATCACGAAAGCGAAGAAAGCGATCTCGAACTTCAAGCTGCGCGAAGGAATGCCTATCGGCTGCCGCGTGACACTGCGGCGTGCCCGCATGTGGGAGTTCTTCGATCGCTTCGTGACGATCGTGGTGCCGCGCATGCGTGACTTTCGTGGGCTCAGCGATAAATCGTTCGACGGACGCGGCAATTACACCGTCGGCGTGAAAGAGCACGTCGTCTTTCCCGAAATTGACGTGGACAAGATCTCGAAGATCTTCGGCATGGATATCACGTTCGTCACCACCGCAAAGACGGATCAGGAAGCCTACGAACTGCTCAAGGGCTTGGGCTTCCCGTTCGTGAAGCGACAGGAAGTGTTAGAACCACAGAACGCTTAACAGGAGAACGATGGCTACGACAGCATTCATAGCACGCGAGCGGAAGCGCCAGAAGCTTGTTGCGAAATACGCAGCGCTCCGCAAAGAATTGAGGGAAAAAGGCGACTACATTGCCCTGCAGAAGCTGCCGCGCAACGCGAACCCGACGCGTCTGCATAACCGCTGCAACGTCACGGGACGGCCGCGAGGGTACCTCCGCAAGTTCGGGCTCTCGCGCATCGCCTTCCGCGAGTTGGCCCTCGAAGGGAAAATTCCGGGCGTCGTGAAAGCGAGCTGGTAACGATATGCGTATGACGTTTCGAAGTGCACTCATGGTTCTTGAAGCAGGAGTTCCAACGCTATGACGATGACAGACCCGGTCGCCGACTACCTCACACGCTTGCGCAACGCGTTGCAAGCGCGGCACAAACGCGTGGAGGTTCCGGCATCGAACCTGAAACGTGAATTGACCAAGCTGTTGCTTGCGCACAATATGATCGCAGGCTTTACGGAAGAGAAGACCGGCCCGCAAGGCGTGTTACGCATTCAACTCAAGTATCATGAGGGCAAACCCGTTATCAGCGGTTTGAAACGCGTCAGCACGCCCGGTTTGCGGCGCTACACACGCGCCGATGACATCCCCCGCGTCAAAGGCGGGTTGGGCATTGCCGTCCTTTCGACGTCCAGAGGATTGATGACGGATCGGCAGGCACGGGAGGCGAGAGTTGGAGGAGAACTGCTGTGCGAAATCTGGTAACCAACGAGTGCGAACAAACGCTGCATAAGGAGAACACAACGTGTCACGAGTAGGGAGAAAACCGATCGCCATCACCGGCGGCGTGAAAGTGACGCGAACCGCTCAGGAGCTTTCTGTGAAAGGACCGAAGGGAGAGCTGAGCGCTCGCGTGCACGACGACATCGGGTTTGAGATCAAGGATAACCAGGTGTTCATTACCAGGAAGTCGGATTCGAAGGAAGCCCGCTCGCTGCATGGTTTGTGGCGAGCACTGATGCAGAACATGATCACCGGTGTGACGGAAGGGTACCAGAAAAAACTCGAGCTGGTTGGAGTTGGATACAAGGCAGAAATGAAAGGGAAGAAGCTTCAACTTTCGTTGGGCTATTCGCACCCCATCTTGTTCAGTCCGCCTGACCCGATCAAAATCGAGACGCCGACACCAACCAGCATCGTCGTCAGCGGCATTGACAAGCAATTGGTGGGGCAGGTAGCCGCGAAGATTCGCTCGTTCCGTCCGCCCGAACCCTACAAAGGCAAGGGCATCAAGTATGAAGGCGAGTACATCCGCCGCAAGGCTGGAAAAGCTGCAGCCGCCGGCGGGGCCAAGTAGAGCTTTTTGAGGACGTGAAGCAATGATAACCAAACGCAAGCAAGAACATCGAGCGCGCATCAAAGCGCACATCCGCAAGACGGTAACCGGAACGCCCGAGCGTCCGCGTCTGACCGTCTTTCGCAGCCTCAAGCACGTCTATGCCCAGATCGTTGACGATGTCTCCAACAGAACCCTGGTATCGGCGTCGGATCTTGGCAAGGAAGAAAAGGCCGAGTTCGCCGGGCTGAAAGGACAGATGAACATCGGAAAGAAGGTAGGCCAGCTCGTGGCAAAGAAAGCCCTCGCAGCGAACATTACGCAGGTCGTCTTCGACCGGAACGGCTATCTGTATCACGGGGTGGTGAAAGCCACCGCCGATGGCGCGCGTGAAGGGGGATTGAAATTTTAGTATTGCCGGGAGCTGTCGCCCGGGTGGTGCGTGGATTTTTCTCGGGTCGTCCAATGGCAGGACAGCGGCCTTTGGAGCCGTTAATCGTGGTTCGAATCCACGCCCGAGAGCATTAACATCGAAACACTCACTCTGAATTGCACTGAGGAGAAGCGTGGCACGAATCAAAGCAAGTGAACTGGAACTGAAAGACCGGCTCGTCCACATCAACCGTGTGGCAAAGGTCGTCAAAGGTGGTCGCCGCTTCAGCTTCAACGCCATCGTTGCCGTCGGCGACGGGAAAGGCCACGTCGGCATCGGGCTTGGCAAAGCAAACGAAGTGGCGGACGCCATTGCCAAGGGAGTGGATGATGCGAAGAAGAACGTTGTGTACGTTCCAATCGTCAACGGGACCATTCCTCATGAGGTGATCGGCAAATACGGAGCGGGGAAGGTGATGCTGAAACCTGCCTCACCGGGAACAGGTCTGATTGCCGGCGGCGGTGTGCGCGCCGTGCTCGAATCCGCCGGGGTGAAGGACGTTCTGACGAAGTCCCTCGGTTCGTCCAACCCGCATAACGTGGTGAAGGCGACGATGAAGGTATTGCTGATGCTTTCGGATGCAAAGACCGTCGCCGCGCGGCGCGGGGTGTCGCTTGCGGAATTGTTCGGCAGACAGCCGGTATCGACGAATTGAGGTGAAGCATGGCAAAGAAACTTCGCATCACGCAACGACGGAGCATCATCGATACGCTCGAGAAACATAAGCGCACGATCAAGGCGCTGGGCCTGGGGCGTCCGGGGTACTCTGTCGAAAAGAATGACACGCCGCAAATCCGCGGCATGATTCGGAAAGTTGTTCATCTCGTGACGGTCGAGGAAATCAAGTAACGACTGTCAAAACGCAAAAGGATGGATCATGGCAAACGATATTCTCAGCAGTTTGAAACCGGCCGCAGGCGCGCGCAAGAAGCGCAAGCGCATCGGGCGCGGACAGGGTTCCGGTCACGGCGGCACGGCGACGCGCGGCCATAAGGGCGCAAAATCACGTTCAGGCTATCGGCATCTCGCGGGGTTCGAGGGAGGGCAGATGCCGTTAGTGCGGCGTGTGCCGAAACGCGGCTTTCACAGTCCGTTCAAGAAGGAGTTTCAGATTGTGAATCTGGAACGACTCGAGAAGCTCGCCGCCAACGGCAAAGTGCAGGGAGGCGTCATCACGCCGGAAGTACTTGCCAAGCTTGGCGTCATCAAGAAAGCGGCTGAACCGGTGAAAATCCTTGGCGATGGTGAGTTGAAGGCGAAGCTCGATGTAACGGCACACGCATTCAGCAAATCTGCCCAGGAGAAGATTGAGAAGGCAGGGGGCAGGGCACAACTCCTTAGCGTAACTCCGAAAGAATAATGGTCAACATAGCCGAGAGTTTTCGAAACATTTTCAAGATTCAGGAGCTGCGGACGCGGATTCTGTTCACCGCCGCGCTGCTCATTGTCGTCCGCATCGGCGCGCACATTACGCTGCCCGGTGTGGATGCAGTATTGTTGGCACAAGCGGTAAAGAATCAGGAACAAAACACGCTCTTCGGCTTCTACGATTTGTTTGTCGGCGGAGCGTTCCATAACGCGGCGATCTTTGCGCTGGGCATCATGCCCTACATCAGCTCGTCCATCATCCTGCAGTTGCTGGGCGCGGTTGTTCCCTATTTCCAAAAGCTCTCCAAAGAGGGAGAAGAGGGACGGCGCAAACTGAACCAACTGACGCGCTACGGGACGGTGCTGGTCGCGGCGCTGCAAGCCTGGGGGGTGAGTGTGCGCCTGTTGAACCTGAACATCAACGGCATCCCGATCGTACCCGAAGCGGTGCAAGGGATCGGCTTCACATTGTCGACGGTGATCTTCTTGACCGCCGGAACGATCTTCATGATGTGGCTGGGCGAGCAAATCACCGAACGCGGTATAGGGAACGGCATCTCGCTGATCATTTTTATCGGCATCATTGCACGGTTTCCGCACTCGATTGTCGATCAATTTGTCGTGAGCCAGAATATTATCATCGGGTTGATTCTCGTCGGTCTGATGGTGGCGATCGTGGCGGGGGTGGTGCTGGTAACGCAAGGGACGCGGCGGATTCCTGTGCAGTATGCGAAGCGGGTGGTGGGACGCAAAGTGTACGGCGGCGTGACCCAGTACATCCCCATGCGCGTCAATACGGCGGGCGTTATGCCGATCATCTTCGCCCAGTCGATCATGTTCATTCCGCAGACCATCGCGACGTTCTTCCCGGAGAGCGAATGGATGCAAGAGGCGGCACGCTATTTCGAGTACACCAGCGTTACGTACTCGATCCTGTACGCGTTGATGATTATTTTCTTCACCTACTTTTATACGGCCATCGCTTTCAATCCGAAGGATGTCTCGGAGAACATGCAGAAGCAGGGAGGGTTCATTCCCGGCATCCGGCCCGGCAAGCATACGTCGGACTACATCGACAACATCCTGACGAAGATTACGCTTCCCGGCTCAATCTTTCTTGCCATCATCGCTATTCTGCCGGCGTTCATGTCTCGGTTCAACGTGACGCCGAGCTTCGCGCAGTTCTTCGGTGGGACGAGTTTGTTGATTATGGTGGGTGTGGCGCTGGATACGCTGCAACAACTGGAATCGCATCTGTTGATGCGACACTATGATGGGTTCATGAAGTCAGGAAAGTTGAAAGGTCGATTGCGGTAGCAGTCGCGGAGCGTTTATGGCACGGGTTCCCATAAAGTCGCCACGGGAGATCGAACTGATTCGGGAGAGCAGTCAGATTGTGGCGGAAGTGCTGGCGTTGTTAGGCTCGCGCATCAAGGCGGGGATACATACAAAGGAACTGGACGAGATCGCCGAGCGGTTCATCCGCTCGCGAGGGGGCACCCCGGCATTCAAGGGCTACAGCCACGACAAGTCCAATCCGTTTCCGGCAAGCATCTGCATTTCCGTCGATGATGTGGTCGTGCATGGTATACCGAACGGCAGGGTGCTGGAAGAAGGGCAGATCGTTTCGATTGATGTTGGAGTACGGAAGAATGGCTACTATGGCGACGGTGCGCGCACATTTGCCGTGGGGCGCATATCGGAGGAGAAGCAGCGTCTCTTGCGCGTCACCGAGGAGTCGCTCTACAAGGGCATTGAACAAGCGATCGTCGGGAATCATCTGCACGATGTTTCGTTTGCCGTTCAGAAACATGTGGAGGCCCACGGCTTTTCCGTCGTGCGTGATTTGGTCGGGCATGGCGTGGGCAAGAGCTTGCACGAGGAGCCGGCGATTCCAAATTACGGTGAACCCGGCACCGGTATCAAGCTGAAGGAGGGTATGGTGCTTGCCATCGAACCGATGGTCAATGCAGGCACCTACAAAGTGGAAGTCGAGAGCGACGGGTGGACGGTCCGCACGGCGGATAAGAAACCCTCGGCACACTTTGAACACACAGTTGTCGTACGAAAGGGAGAACCGGAAATCCTGACACGGTAGTTGGGAATCCCACAGCATGGCGAAACAAGGTGCAATCAAAGTCGACGGTGTGATCACGGAAACATTGCCCAATGCGATGTTCAAGGTGGCCCTGGAAAACGGCCACGAGGTGCTGGCGCATATCTCGGGGAAAATGAGAATGAATTTCATCAAGATTCTCGTTGGAGACAAAGTGACCGTCGAACTGTCGCCATACGATTTGACGAAGGGCAGAATTACGTATCGATACAAATAACCATCACGGCGCAACACACACGATGGTGGAGGAGACACGAGTATGAAAGTACGTTCATCGGTAAAACGCATATGCAACAACTGCAAGATCATCCGCCGCAGGGGCGTGGTGCGCGTGATCTGCAAGAATCCGAAACACAAGCAGCGTCAAGGTTAGTCACAACAGGAAGGAGGAGTCCAGGTGGCTCGTATAGCTGGCGTCGATCTACCCAAGCGAAAGCGCTCGATCATCGGATTGCAGTACATCTATGGTGTGGGCGCCACGACGGCGAAGAACATTCTTGCCAAGGCGGGGGTCGATCCCAACAAGAGAATTGGCGACCTCAATGATGATGAAGTCGCCAGGATCCGCAGCATCATCACGTCCGACTACAAAGTCGAGGGAGCGTTGCGCGGCGAGGTGCAGTCCAACATCAAGCGTCTGATGGATATCGGCTGCTACCGCGGCTTGCGGCATCGTAAGGGGCTTCCCGTACGCGGCCAACGGACGCGTACCAACGCACGCACGCGCAAGGGGAAGCGCAAGACCGTTGCCGGCAAGAAGAAGGCAGTGTCCAAGACATAACGTCGATGCATTCAGGAACGGAAGGATTCTTACACGCAAGGAGGACCAGTGGCCAAGACCACATCCACAGAAGCAATCAAAAAGAAGAAGAAAATCTCTGTTGATCTCAGCGGCAGAGCATACATCAAAGCGACGTTCAACAACGTCATCGTCACGATTACGGACGTGTACGGCAACACCATCAGTTGGTCGTCTGCGGGGAAGAACGGCTTTAAGGGATCGCGCAAGAACACGCCGTTTGCTGCACAGGTGAGCGCTGATGCGGCCGCAAAGGCAGCATACGCGTTGGGTCTGCGAAAAGTGGAAGTGTTTGTGAAAGGTCCGGGCTCGGGACGGGAAGCAGCCATTCGCGCGCTGCAAACGGCAGGGCTGGAGATCACGACGATCCGTGATGTGACGCCGATTCCGCACAACGGATGCCGGCCACCGAAGCGACGACGAGTGTAAGTATTTCATTGACAGGAAGCATTCATGGCAAGATATATCGATGCAAATTGCAGATTGTGCCGGCGAGAGCGCCAAAAGCTGTTCTTGAAAGGGACGAAGTGCTTCACGGAAAAATGTCCGGTAGAACGACGCGGGTATGCGCCGGGCCAGCATGGCCAATCCCGCCGCGCGAAAGTGTCGGAATACGGCGTGCAACTGCGCGAGAAGCAGAAGATCCGGCGCATGTACGGGCTGCAGGAGACGCAGTTCCGCAACTACTTCGCTAAAGCGTTGAAGCAAACCGGCCGAACAGGCGAAATTCTGGTGAAGCTGTTGGAACGTCGTCTGGACAACACGTTGTACAGGTTGGGGCTGGCACCCTCGCGCAAATCCGCGCGGCAGCTCATCGCCCACGGCCACATTCTGGTGAACAACAAACGGGTTGACATTCCGTCGTACCTCTTGAAGGCAGGCGACACGATTGCGGTGCGAGAGAAGAGCAAGAAATTAGAGGTGTTTCATCAATCAATGAAGCGCATGAAAGACACGGCCATGTTGCCATGGCTAAGTCTGGATAAGGCGAGCATGTCCGGTACGTTCCTGAACATTCCCGAGCGCGCCGACATTCCGCTGAACGCTGACGAACAATTGATTGTTGAGTTGTATTCGAAGTAATAACTTACAAAGGTGTGTGATATGACTGCAGGAACTATTCAAATGCCCGAGCGGGTCCATCTCGATGAGACGACCCGAAGCGCGACATTTGGAAGATTTACTGTCCAACCCCTGGAGCGGGGGTTTGGTACAACCATTGGCAATTCGATGCGACGCGTCCTCCTCTCGTCGCTGCCCGGCTATGCCATCACGGCGATCAAGGTGGATGGAGTCCAACATGAGTTCTCGACCATCCCCGGCGTTGTCGAGGATGTGCCGGACATTATTCTCAATCTCAAACAAGTCCGGCTGAAGCTCATCAACAAGAAGAGCAACCGGGTCGTCCTCGCATTGAAGGGGCCGAAGGAGTTTGTTGCCAAGGACATCCAGGATGCGTCGGCAGACGTTCAGGTGTTGAACCCCGACCTGCACATAGCGACGTTGAACGCCGAGGCGAGCTTTGAAATCGATCTGCGCATCGGCCGCGGCATCGGCTATGTGGTGGCGGAAGAAAATAAGACGCCCGACCAGTCGCTGGGGGTCATTCCCATCGACTCGATCTTTTCGCCGATCAGAAACGTCCGCTACTTTGTCGAGCCGACACGCGTGGGCCAGCAAACAGATTACGAGAAGCTCACCATCGAAGTGGAGACGGACGGCTCCATCACGCCGGAAGATGCGATGGCATACGCGGGCAAGATCCTTCGCGATCATATCCAGCTCTTCATCAACTTTGATGTGGAGCCGGAATCGGAGCGCGTGGACAGCGAGCATGATCCCGAGTTTGCGCGCATCCGCAAGGTGCTGTTGACGCCGGTGGATGAGCTGGAACTTTCGGTTCGCTCGCATAATTGCCTGCGCGCGGCAAACATCAAGACGATCGCCGACCTTGTGCGGCGGGACGAGGCGGAGTTGCTCAAGTTCCGCAACTTCGGCCGGAAGTCGCTCGCCGAGTTGTCCGAAATTGTTGAGCGCGAGCAACTCAGGTTCGGCATGGACGTCACCAAATACATCGGCGACGTGCAGAGCAATTAGCGTGTACGACATCTTACGTTAGGACGAGAATCATGCGACATCGGAAATCTGGACGAAAACTGAAACGAACGGCCAGTCACAGGCGAGCGCTGCTGGCGGCCCTTTCGACGGAGCTTCTCCGCCACAAGCGTATTACCACAACGGTGGCCAAAGCGAAAGAGACGCGTACGGTTGTGGAGAAGCTCATTACGCGGGCGAAGAACGCCGCCGCGCGCGCCGATGCGCCTGCAGTGGCAGTGCATGCTCGTCGCGAGGTCGCACGCTTGATCAAAGACCGAGCGGTGGTGAAAGAACTCTTCACAACGATCGCGGAGAAAGTTGCTACTCGACCCGGAGGGTACACGCGTATCGTGAAATTAGGCCAGCGCAAAGGGGACGGCGCGGAGCTTGCCGTCCTCGAGTTGGTCGATTTTAATACGGGTCAGGAGATCTCGGGAAAACTCCAAACCGAAAAGAAAGTGAAAGCTGCACGCCCCAAGAAGGGAACAGACAAGCAAGCATCCGAACAGAAGGCAGCAGAAGCGCCCGCACAAGCAGCCGCAGGTGCATAACAACACGTGGACTTGAGGGAGGCCCTCGCGGCCTCCTGTGTTACCCATACGTTGTATGAAAATCACATCAGCAGAGTTCCTCCTGAGCGCAACATCACTGGGACAACTTCCCAAAGATCAATACCGTGAAGTTGCTTTCCTCGGTCGCTCGAACGTCGGGAAATCTTCTCTTATCAACAAACTCGTCAATCGCAAGTCTCTTGCCCGGTCCAGCTCCGCGCCGGGAAAGACACGCGAGTTGAACTACTATTTTATCAACAAGCAATATTATTTTGTGGATTTGCCGGGCTATGGCTATGCGAGGGTGCCCGAGCAGATCCGCTCGAGCTGGGGAAAGATGATTGAAGAATACCTCAAGGAACGCAAAGGCCTCTCGCTCGTTGTCCAGTTGATCGATTCGCGACACGAACCCAGCGAGCTCGATCAGATGATGGTGGGATGGTTGGACTACTACGAAATTCCCTTTGTGGTCGTGATGACCAAAGCCGACAAACTCCCTCGCAGCAAGATGCCGATGTACGTCCGCAACGTGGAGATCGCTTTCCAAAAGTTCTCCCTGTGCCGCGGCGTCATTCCCTTTTCCGCCGTCACGGGCGAAGGTAAGCCGGAATTGCTCGGTATTATTGCAGAACATCTCACTGCGCCCGACTAATACAGCGCCGTAAGGGACTCCAGCGCGCACCTTGCCTGCCTCTTTTCGCTCGTGCTTCTTTCCCCTCGAAGGTTCTCTCCAGTGTTGATGGGTCCTTGCCGAGCATTCTTATTCTATTCTACGGGCGCGTGATTCTCAGATTTGTTTTTGCTACATTGCCTGCGGTTGACTTCCGCTTCACTGAACACGTACGTACCTTCACCTTGAGAAAGCGAGCATCATCATGAAAAAACGACTCTTCACGCCGGGCCCGACCCCGGTACCCGAACATGTCATGCTCAGAATGGCTGAGCCGATCATCCATCATCGCAATCCCGAGTTCAACGAAGTGTTGACGCGGGTGAATGCGAACCTGAAGTATCTGTTCCAAACGCAGCAGCCGGTGCTGACACTCACCTGCTCTGGCACGGGCGGCGTCGAATCGACATTCGTCAGTTTGTTTTCGCCGGGCGACACGGTCATTTCCGTGAATGGCGGAAAGTTCGGCGAGCGCTGGGTCAAGATGCCGCGCGCTTTCGGGATGAACGCGGTCGAGATCAAAACCGAATGGGGAAAGGCCCCGACGCCTGAGCAGATTCTCAACGCGTTGAAAACTCATCCCGCAGCAAAAGCCGTGTATCTTGTTCACAGCGAAACCTCCACCGGCACCGCCACAGATGTCAAAGCGATGGCAAAACTGATTCGCGAGAATTCCAACGCGCTGGTGTGCGTCGATGGCATCACCGCGGTGGGCGCGCACGAACTGCGCTTCGATGAATGGGGACTCGATGTGTGCGTGACCGGCTCGCAAAAGGGCTTGATGATTCCACCCGGACTCGCATTTGTCGCGCTCAGCCAACGCGCCATTGCGATGATGGAGACCTCCAAGATGCCCAAGTTCTACTTCGACTTACGCAAAGCGCTGAAATCCTATGCGGACAACGATACTCCGTTCACGCCTGCAGTGTCACTCATCATCGGCGTCGATCTTGCACTGCAGATGATCAAGGCAGAGGGAATCGAGAATGTATGGCGGCGGCATGAACGATTGGCCACGGCTCTGCGTGCCGGCATCCAGGCTCTCGGTCTCAAGCTCTTCTCCGATTCCCCGTCGTATGCCGTGACACCGGTGTGGGTGCCGGAGGGCGTTGCGTGGAAAGCGTTCAACAAAATACTCAAGGGAGAGATCGGCATCACCATTGCCGGGGGTCAGGACGACTACAAGGACAAGATCTTTCGCGTCTCACACCTCGGGTACTACGACGAGCTGGACATGATTGCGTTCGTCGGTGCACTGGAGCGAACGCTCTCCGCTGTAGGATACAAGTTCAGCGTGGGGGCCGGCCTTGCTGCCACACAAAATGCGTTTCTGACAATGAACTGAGTTCGTCCTTCTTTTCCGGGGGCTATGTCCCCCCCTCATTTTTTCTATCACACAAGATGAAAGTACTGGTCAGCGACCAGCTCGAACAGAGCTGCATTGATATCCTCGTTCATGAGGGGTTTGAGGTGCACAACAAACCCGGCATCGCCGCCGATGAGTTGAAGCGCATCATCGGCGAATACGATGCCCTGGTGGTTCGCAGTGCCACAAAGGTGACCGCCGATGTTCTTGCCGGCGCGACGCGTCTCAAAGTGGTAGGAAGGGCCGGCACCGGCGTGGATAACATCGACGTCCCGGCAGCGACACGCAAAGGCGTGTTGGTCATGAATACACCGGGTGGGAACACCATTTCGGCAGCCGAGCACACCGTGTCCATGTTGCTTGCACTTGCGCGCAATATTCCTCATGCCCATGCCAGTCTTATGGAGGGAAAGTGGGAGCGCAAGAAATACACCGGCGTCGAGGTCTTCGAGAAGACGCTCGGCGTTGTGGGGTTGGGGAAGATCGGCCGTGAAGTAGCGAGCCGCTGTCAGGCGTTCGGCATGCACATCATCGGATACGATCCAGTGCTTTCGGTTGATGTTGCTGCCAAGCTGAACATTGAAATGGTGAGTCTCGACGAGTTGTTCCGTCGCTCGGATTTCATCACGCTGCACACGCCGCTGACGAAAGAGACGAAGGGTTTACTGAACGATGAGACGTTGGCGAGGTGCAAGCGCGGGGTTCGGGTGGTGAACTGCGCTCGTGGCGGCATCATTGATGAAGGCGCGCTGCTGCGCGCTCTGAAGTCGGGTCAGGTGGGTGGCGCAGCGCTGGATGTATTCGAGGAAGAGCCGCCGAAGAACACAGCGTTGCTGCAGCATGCACACGTAGTCGTGACGCCACATCTCGGCGCTTCAACGGAAGAGGCACAGGAGAAAGTCGCCGTCCAGATCGCGCACCAGATTGCGGATGCGTTGAAGGGTCGTGGCTATACCGGTCTCGTCAACGGCGAAGCGCTGCAGTTGGCAATGAATGACGAGTTTCGCCCGTATGCTGCACTTGCGGAGAAGCTCGGCAGTCTTGCCGCGCAGTTGAGTACGGATAAGCTGGAAGGGCTTACGGTGTGCGCCGCCGGCGAGCTTGCCATTTCTGCTCTTGCCCTGGTGAAGACCGGCGTGTTGAAAGGACTGCTGTCCAACGTTCTCCCTGAACCGGTGAACTTTGTCAACGCTCCGCTGCATGCAGCAGAGATGGGTCTTGTGGTCAATGAGGAACGCGATGCTGCTGCGGACAATTTTACCAATCTCCTGCGTTTGCGCTATCGGAGCAAAGGCCGAGAGCATGAGTTGGCGGGCACGGTGTACGAACCTTCGGCAATCCGCCTTGTGAAACTCGACGGTTTTCGTTTTGAGGTAAACCCCGAGGGTTTTCTGCTCATTTACAACAATATCGACAGACCCGGAATGCTCGCACGCGTCGGCGCGATCTTAGCCCGGTATGACGTGAACATTGCTGCTGTCTCGCTCAGCAGAACAGCCGCCGGTCAAAGCGCATTAACCGTCATGAACATCGATAGCGATATCCCCGCGGCGGCGTGGGAGGAACTGGTCGGTCAGGAAGGAATCTCAAATCTGCGCGTGGCTCGGTTGGATTGATCGGTTGAAGTCTCGGAGTGGCGGAAAAAACTTTGCGGAGTACTTGACAAAGATACCCCCTGTATTTATATTGGAGCGTAACAATTGCCTATCTGACTGTCCGAATCCCCAACATCAAATAGAGGAGGTCACCACCGAACAGATTGTTACAACTTCCACAACCCTTACCAAACAAAAACCAATAGTACTGGAAACGTGACGAGCGCTGCGCGCATCTGGTCGTGAGAGGATGTCACTCAGAGAACTCTCAAGCGCGCACACCACACACCATCGCGCTCATCTTCCGAGATGATGATGCTTCATAGCCGAGGCGGTAGTCGTTTCGGGTTCTACCATCTGCAACGTACATAGAAACATTCTAACGGTTGTGCATGAAGGCCTGTCCGTGCAGAATGCTGAAGTCGTTTCACACAATTACGTTCTCTGGTGAGGCGTAAACCAGGAACGATCGTTTCTTGTAACTCATCCATCCATAAAATAGGAGAACACTGCAATGAGTTTGAGAAAGCTTTTCCTTGCGCTCGGCCTCTTGCTACTCGTGGGAGTGTGGGGAGCTTGTGTTGACATTCCCAGCGGCCCGGGGACGGACGTCACGCTGAACTTCCGTTCTCTGGTGCGCTTCCTGCATGCCGTTGCAGGTGCGGCCGCAGGAGATGTCAAAGTTGATGGAGCAACAGTCGCCAATGTATCGTTTGGGACACCAAGCGCCTACGTGGACGTTGCTTCCGGTAGCCGGCAGGTGGCGTTTGGGTCCAACTCTGCCCAAACGATTACGTTTGCCTCCGAGCATCAAAGCACTCTCGTGATTTATGGTCCGAACGGCTCTCTGCTTTTGAACCTCAACGAGGGATACAGTAATAAGAACAACGCCTTCCGGAACAAGCCCAACATCCGATTCATCAACGTTGCAACCGGGGGAGCTGCTTCGGTGGTGTTTCGCAAGGATTCTGTCCGACTGAACACCCAGGTTTCCAACAACTTGAAAACTGCTGGCTACGGGTCTGCGGCTGCATATGACACGTCGCAGCCTGCCGGTCAGATGACCGTCTTTGCTATCTCCAGCGGTGGGTACAAGACACCGGCAAATGGGATCAACGGAGGCAATGTTGTTCCCCCAACGAACTCCGCCTCCACGGGATTAGGAACTGTTGATCTTTCCGTTGATGGAGGGGTCGCTGTGAGTGTGACCATCCGCTCAAAGAACTCTGAAGGATTCTTTACCGAGGGTGCGTTACGGATAGGAGCACCTGGGACAAACGGAAGCATTCTCTATCCCATCTCTGTCAAGACTCAGACGATGTCCTTTGATACTATTCGCCTGAGCGGTGCCAACGAAGTTCCTCCGGTAACCACCAGTGCAACAGGAAAGGTGGTGTTGTCGGTTGTCAACGATGATACTCCCACCGCCGGTGCCTCATATACCATCACGACGGTGACGCCGAACGCGATGGGCTTCTTTACCGCCGCCCACATTCACAATGCTCCTGCCGGATCCAATGGACCGGTTATTCACACGATCAGCGTTGCCAAGCAAATCATCAGCTTCCCGGTGATAACGGCAACCGGACAGAATACGACGGCAAATGCCACATGCAACTTTACCTTGTACCGCGACTCTCTGGTGTATTCCATCCGTGTGCGCCGTGACCTCTTCGATACGACGTTTACGGCTGCTCATTTCCATTTTGCGGCGACCGGCCTGATAGCAAAGGATATTCGGACGACGTCGTGGAGTGACACCGCACGGACGCTCGCGGGTACGTGGAAGCGTACCGATGCCACGCAGCCTCTCACGGATGCTCTTGTCGACTCGATTCGCCTTGGAAGAATCTATGTGAACTTCCACAGTGTCGGGAGGCCGCTTGGACTTATTCGTGCCGATCTTATTCCCAATGCGACGCATACGAATACCTTTAGCGGACGCTTCACCGGCACGGCGTTCACCAACATCAAAGACGAATTTGCCTTCAGCCGCATGTACTTCAATTTCCACACGGCGGCCAACCCTGGAGGCGAGATCCGCGGTCAGGCTGTGCCCGACGAATTCACGGTTAACGACTACACAGCAGCCATAACGGGCGTTCCCCCTGATAGTGCCGGGAGACTGTTGAACGAAGGTAATGTGTATTTCAACTTTGCCACCAGCCAGTTCCCCAACGGTGCTGTGCGCGGCCAGGTTGAAATCGATTCGACCAAAGGTCAATACGCAGTGACAAGTCAGACGTTCAACTTTGAGAACGGGAAGATGTACACCCTTCTCGCCGTCGGCTCAGGGTCAACCTTCCAGATCATCAAGCTCGATGATCGTCAGGTTGCTTCTCCGGCACCCGCTCCCACGCCTGTGCAGGAGAAACGCGCGGAAGCCAGGAAGCAGGAAGCAAAGGCAAATCACTGACGGTTCTTTCATGATGTCGAATTCAAACATAACAAGCCCCAAATTCATTGGAGGATACTATGAGTAAGAAGTTCGTTGCAATCCTCTCTCTGCTGCTCTTGCCGGCGCTTCTGTATGCAGCCGTGACCGGCAAAATCAGAGGGAAGGTGATCGACAGAGAAACCAAGGAAGTGTTGGTGGGCGCCAACGTGGCGGTCGAGGGAACGAGCTACGGTGCCCGTACCGACGTGGACGGCGAGTACACGATTCTCAATGTACCCGTCGGCGTCTACTCTGTCAGAGCAAGCTTCGTCGGCTATGCGCCGACGGTTGTATCCAATGTGCGCGTGAGCGCCGACCTGACGACCGAGTTAAACTTCTCGCTGGCTCCTGAAGCGGTTCAAATCGGTGCCATCGAAATCACTGCCGAGCGTCCGCTGGTGAACAAGAGCGCGACGAACGCCGTGCGCATTGTGAGCGGGGACGAGCTTGCAAACATCCCTGTGCGTGGTGTGGGTGCAGTCGTTGCGCTGCAGGCGGGTATTGTGCAGCAGGGCGGTGAGTTGTTCATCCGCGGCGGTCGCCTCGATGAAGTTGGCTACTATATCGATGGTGCCGATGCTCGTGATGCACGCACAAACCGCCAGGCGATACAGATTGTGCCCGAAGCGCTCGAGGAATTCCAGGTGCAAGCCGGTGGCTATAACGCCGAATTCGGAGGTGCAAACGCCGGCATCGTCCGCCAGCAACTGAAGAGCGGCGGCAGCACATACTCTGCCTCGCTGCGTGCGGAGTCTGATGACTTCACATCGCGGGGAAAGAGCTTCCTTGGCGGCTACAGCTACGGCTACACGGATTATGCGGCGACGTTCTCCGGTCCGATCACAGACAATATCAAGTTCTTCCTCGCAGGACAGAACACGTTCCAAGCCGACCCGACAGCCGCCTTCTGGAGCGGCTTCCGGTTCGACGACCTCGTGGAGGACGTGGCGGGCAGCAATCGTAACCCGAACAACCCGATTGTAACCGACCCGAACAGTCCCTACTTCGGCCTGCCCGCACCGGATACGATCGACCTCGTTGTGTTGCCGGGAAATGTTCCGGGCAGAAAGCTGCAGTATTGGGCGGGGAACGGTACACTCACGTTCGATTACAATCCGTTCATCGTGCGACTGAGTGCATCATTGAACCTTTCCAAGGGGCTTTTCAATCCGACCCCGATCCGTAACATCTTCAACCAGCAACGGTTGCTGAATGAGGAGGCGAGCACGGGCCTGTACAGTGCCAAGCTCACCCACTTCATCCAGCCGCAAACATATTACGACCTGACCTTCAGCTACTGGGATTCGCGATTCAAGCGGTTTGACCCGGTGTTCAAGGATGACTATATGAAGTATGGGGATAGCGTGGCTGCAGTCCGGGCTGGTTTGCCCACCTACTTCAGCCGCTGGGAGTCGCCGCGCGACCTGCGTACGAACGGCTTCCCCTTCACGCGCCCGGGCGCGTTGATGGGTGGGTACACCAAGAGGAAGCAGTACTACTATAGCGGTCAAATCGACGTTACCCACCAACTGACCGAGCATGAACTGAAGGCAGGTTTCTCCTATCGCCAGTACAAGATTCGCAACTATGCCATCGGCAGCTTGCAGTCCCTGCTGATCCAATTGCTCTCGAATCCCGATGCTGCGCGCAACGGAGGAGCCGAGCGTGATCTGTTGTGGCGCTCCACCGGTATACCAAGCAACTACGGTTACGACATCTATGGGAATGAGTATGATGGTGGCGGACTGGACCGTGCACGAGAACCGAAGTTCATCTCGGCATACATTCAAGACAAGTTCGAAGTGAACGACCTCGTGATCAACGCAGGCTTGCGGTTTGATTCATTCGACATGGATCAGTATCGCTTCAAAAATCCGAGCAGGCCTCCGTACGACCAGGCGAATTTCACACTTTTCGAAAATGGGACAGAGAAGGTCGGCTCGTTTAAGACTGTCAGCCCTCGTTTGGGCTTCTCCTTCCCTGTGACGGACCGGACGGTGTTCCATGTGCAATACGGCAAGTTCGTGCAGGCGCCTCAGCTCGACAATATCTACACAAGCACCTCGCGCTTTGCACTGTTCCTGTCGGGCCGCAACTTCATCCCGAACCCGGTCGGTCTGGCGCTTGAGCCGATTCGTACGACACAGTATGAGATCGGTTTCACCCAGCAGTTCACCGACAATGCATCCTTTGATATCACGACGTTCTACAAGGATATCAAAGGACAGATTCAGTACGAGGCTGTTGTTGCATCACCGGCAACCTACAATGTTCTTGTGAATGGAGACTATGCGACGACGAAAGGTGTCGAGTTGACTGTTCGCTTGCGCCGGACCAATCGTGTTCAGGCTGCAGTGAACTACACGCTCTCCGATGCTCAGGGTACGGGTTCCAGCCGAAGCACAACGGTTTCGTCCGTTCAAGCAGGTCCCGAGCGTCCGCTGATTATTTCGCCGCTGCAGTTCAACCAGACGCACCGTGGCTCCGTCAATCTTGATTACCGTTTCGGCAAGGATGATGGTGGGCCGATCCTCGAACGGTTGGGCGCCAATCTGCTCTTCACATTCAATAGCGGTCATGCTTACACAAAGGCCTTGTTCAACAGCGGTGGCGGGCAACGCGGTCCGGAGGAAGCGGGCATTCTGGCTGACGACGATCCGCGTCCACGTCGGCCGGAAGGCGCACTCAACTCCTCGACTACACCCTGGGTGTTCCAGCTCGATCTGCGCATTGACAAGACGGTGAACATCGCCGGCTTGTTCGATGTGAATTTTTATGTGTACGTGCAGAACCTGCTCGACACCAAGAACGTGTACAATGTCTACAGCCGTACCGGCAACGCAGAGGACGACGGCTTCCTGAGCAATCCGAACTTGAGCAGGGCAATCATTGCCAACAACGGGCCGCGTTACGTCGACCTGTATCGGGCAATCAACCTGCAGAACCGGCAGCATTACTGGGCCAACCAGCTCGACCCGAACAACGAATTTGGTGGCGGCGATCTGTTCGGTCCTCCGCGGCAAGTTCGGTTCGGATTGTACATCACGTATTAAGGGAAACGGGTACGTATCATTCATCAACATTAATGGGTGACTGCCATGAGTAAACGAACACACGCGATCGCAGGCGTAGTCTTTGCCGGCCTCCTGGTCTTCAGCATTGCAGGAGTGGCGAGTGCGAGCGATCGATCGGGAAGGCCTGCGCAGACCAGCAGTCTGCGCAAGCCGACGGGTGAGCCGGTGTCAACGCTTATCAACATCAACAATATCGCCGGCTGGATCCGTAATGACGGTTGGTCAGCCCGTGTTCCTTCCTCCGGGAACTCGGGTGTGTACTATCCCCGCGGGACATCGACGGCGATCTTTCAGGATGGCATCGTGTGGGGTGGTAACGTGAATGACGGCGGCTCGCAAGTGCTGCGTGTCGGCGGGCAAACCTATAGCATCGGTACCGTCGCTGGTCGCATCATTTCGCGCGGGGTTGCCGCACAGCCGACCGATCCGGATGTGAGGATCTACCGGATCCGCCGTGACTTCAAAACAGCCGATCTGAAACAGGATGCGGCGGAATTCTTCGAAAAGGGTCTCTCAGCCGTTACCGACGGTGATATTGCGACGGTGCGTGCCCAGTACGAGACCGACTGGAGAGAATGGCCTGCAACGCAGGGTGCACCGTTCTACGATGTTGATGGTAACGGGCAGTACAATCCGGCGTTCAATGCCGACGGCACCCCGAAGTTGCGTCCCGGCATCGGCGAGACGTTCGACCCTGCAAAGCACGCCGATGAGCCAGGCATTGCCGACGCAGACCAGGTTATTTGGTTCGTGTGCAATGACCTGAACCCGGGTAAGACCAACGCTCTCTATGGATCGAATCCCATAGGATTGGAGTTGCAAGTAACGCTCTGGGGGTACAACCGTACCGATCCCTTGGCCAATGTGTACTTCAAGAAGTTCACGTTCATTTACAAAGGGACAGCGACCTCGATTCCCGGCTCGACCATTACAGACATGTACGTCGGCCAATGGTCGGATCCGGACCTGGGAGATTACTCTGACGACTTCGCCGGTTGCGATACCACGCTCAGCTTGGTCTACGTCTACAACGGCGACGCTGTCGATAACGAGTATGCGAAGTTCGGACTGAAGCCGCCGGCGGTTGGGTATGACTTCCTGCAAGGACCGATCGTTCCCGGTGCCCCCACAGATAGTGCAGTGTTCGGTCTCAAGCGCGTCTATGGCAAGAAGAATCTCCCGATGACTGCAGCGTTCTATTTTGCTGCCGGTGGCACGTATTCCGACCCGCCGTTTACCCGCCAGGGGACCATTCAGTGGTATAATCTGTTGCGGGGCCTGACGCCTGTTGATGGAACGCCATTCGTTCATCCCCGTTTTCCACAGCTTGGTCCAACAAAGTTCTGGCTGGATGGTGACCCTGTGGCAGGAACCGGCCGACTTGATGGCGCAGTGGACCAGCCCAGTGATCGCCGTATCGGTGCCTGCTCCGGACCGTTCACGATGGCTCTCGGCGACACGCAAGAGATCGTCGTCGGCGTTGTGGCCGGTATCGGCGCTGACTATATTAGCAGCGTGGCGGTGATGAAGAATAACGACGTTGCCGTGCAGAATGCTTACAACGACCTCTTCGATCTGCCGAAAGCGCCACCGGCCCCAAAGGTGAAGGGTATTGCTCTCAATAAGCAGATCGTCCTCGATTGGGGCTCCGACCTCGCTGCTGTAAGAGCAACCGAAGAGTTCGATAGGAAAGGATACAAGTTTGAAGGCTACAACGTGTATCAACTTCCGACGGCCAGCCCCAGCTTCGATCAGGCGGTCAGGCTTGCCACGTTTGATCTCGAAGGTAACGGTGTTCGCACAATCTATGACAACATCTTCGACGTATCGTTGGGCATCATCGTCACGGTCGTGAAGCAGCGAGGTACCGACAGCGGCATCCAACGCGAGATGGTTATCGAGTCGGATGCAATTCGCCAGTTGCCTCTCGTGAATGGGCAGAAATACTACTTTGCCGTTACGGCCTATGGGTACAACCCCAGCGATCAAGCGCTGACGCATGCGTTGGAGTCTTCGATGCAGGTGCTCACCATTGTGCCGCAGACGCCCGATCCGGGGTATCGTTTATCGGCGGCCTATGGGGATGAGATTACGCCTACCAATCTCAATCCGAACATTGTAAAGACCGATGGCGGTGCCTCGCCGCGCATTGTTGACCCGACCGCCCTTACAGGCAAGACATACCAGGTGGCGTTCAAGAATATCCCCACGACGTTCTACTATGGACCTGACAGCAATGGGGACTATGATACCGTCACGATAGACCAGCTCAACTGGTACCTGATCCGAGGTGGTACCGATACGCTGTATAGGAGCGTGAACCAGGGCCCTACGGTACCCATCGATCCGGGGACGCACAACTTGGATCCCGAAGTGCCTCCGATCTTCGGAAGTCCGTTCAACTACCCGATTATCGATGGCATGTATCTCTCGGTCCAAGGGCCACCGCCGCAGTTGAATGAGGATCGTAGCAGGTTTATCGAGGGTACGAACTGGCTGAGAGGAGGCGGTCGGTATTCATCGTCCACCTCTGTTCTGCGCAGTCAGGCGACAACAGCGTATGATGTTAGTGTCCTTTACTTGGGAGCAGTAGGACCCGGTGTGCCACCAGATAAGTATCTGGACGTCGAATTTCGCTTCGGCCCCGGAAGGACACAGAAGGCGTATCGGTACACTCGAGCTGTCCTCAGCGGCACGGAATCGGGTTCCAGGTACAAGTTCCTGAATTACGTCGACGTGCCCTTCCAGGTATGGGATGTGTCCAATCCAGCCCAGCCTCGCCAACTCAACTGTGGATGGCGCGATCAGAACTTGAATGGTGTGTGGGACGTTGGTGCTTCGTCCCAGGCCCCCGGAAACCTGGAAATCATCTTTGTCACCACTACAACGTATGATGGCGACAATCCTACGACCTTCACGTATGGAACGACATACGGGAGTTCAAACAACAACATACAGGGCTTCGGTATCAACAGTAGCGTTGCGCGCGACAAGCAGTACATGATGATTGCGGAGTGGATGAACGCTACCGGCAACACTGCAGACATTCCGCAGAGTACGATTCTTGTCTCGCCCAATCGCGTCATTACAGAGAACGACAAGTTCGAGTTCACGGCGCCCGCTGGCCCCACATACAGCGCCTCGAACGCGAAGGCTGACGTTACGAAGATCAACGTCTTCCCGAATCCGTACTACGGCTTCAACCGCGCGGAGACGTCGCGCAACCAGCGGTTCGTCACGTTCAACCACTTGCCGCCACGGGCGGAGATCAGAATCTTCAACCTCGCTGGAGCGTTGGTGGCCTCGTTCGATGAGACCTCGCCTGCTCCGCGACAGCGCAACGGGCAATACCAGAACTGGGACCTCAAGAATAACAACGGGCTGCCCGTTGCCAGCGGCGTGTACATTGCCTACATCAACATGCCGGACTTGGGCGTAACGAAGACGTTGAAACTGATCGTTATCCAGGAACAGCAATTCCTCGATAACTTCTAATTCAAATTTGGAAAGGAGAAGCAAATGAAACAGCAAGCACTTTTCAGGATGAGCATCATGGCTGTGGCGCTTCTCATCCTCGTCCTCGCTGCGCCACTGGCGTCGTACGCGGGTGGTGAGAACCGCGTTGGGACGAACGCCGCATCCGAGCTCCTCATTCCGGTGGGGGCTCGGGACATCGCCATGGGCGGCGCCTCCGTTGCCACCTCCAGCGGTCTGGATGCAATCTTCTGGAACCCTGCAGGCCTGGCACGCACCAAGAACTCCGCAAACGCCATGTTCTCGCATATGAACTACATTGCCGACATCGGTATCGAGTACGTGGCCGTCAGCGGAACATTCGAAAGCTTCGGCACGTTAGGCCTCAGCATCAAGTCCGTCGGCGTCGGTGACATTGCCGTCACCGACGAGGACAATCCCGACGGTACCGGGGCCATCATCAACCCGACGATCGTGAATTTAGGGTTGACGTACTCCCGGATGCTGACCGACCGTATCTCCGTCGGTGCTACCTTCACCCTCATCAGCGAGCGGTTCGACCGCGTCTCGGCGACGGGCTTCGCGTTCAACGCCGGTGTGCAGTATAGCGGCCTGGCAAACGTGAACGGTCTGAGCTTGGGCGTGGTGGTGAAGAACATCGGACCGCAGATGAAATTCGACGGCGACGGGTTGTTGCGCACGGGCAACGTGATTGACGTCCTTCGCCCGGGTACCTTCTACAAGGTGGAAGCTGCCTCCTTTGAGCTGCCCTCGACGATTGAAATCGGCCTTGCGTACAACTACACCGTTACCGACGATAACTTCGTCTCGCTCTCGGGTGTCTTCCAGAACAACAACTTCTCCGCCGATGAATACAAGGTGGGTCTGGAGTACAACTACGCCAACCTCTTCTTTGTGCGTGGTGGATATAACTTCGCCGAGATCAAAGAGAACGCCGGCATGAAGACGAGCGCGTCCTTCGACAAGACTACCCACATCTTCGGTTTCACGGCCGGAGCGGGCGTGAAGTACACGCTCGGCACGCTGGATGTGTCGTTCGACTATGCGTATCGCTCGGTGAAGTTCCTCGAGAACAACCACGTGTTTACCGTCGGTCTGGGATTCTAGGGGCGGTGACACGACGTTCGTAAGCCTGCGTAACGGACTTCGGAAGCCGGTCACTTCCGGAGTTCGTTACGCAATGTTGTTTCTTGACTCTGCAGAGCGACAGAGCCGCTCCTTTTCGGTACTGGTCGGAAGTGCGCACGCACGTCTTTTTATCTACTTCACAAATCCGAGGAGACCTGCCATGGGTACCCGCTTCCTTGCAGTATTTACTGCCATCTGTATCTTTGCCCTGTCGGCGGCTGCCGGTAGCAACGCGAAGAAGAAGTTTGCAGAAGTGCGATTGCCGGATGAACTCGCTATTTCTTCGAACAGAGATACCCGAACAGAACCGCCACCCGATTTCTCATCGATGCGCCCGGCGGCCGGCGTATACACGGGACTGAGTGGATTCTATGACTATCAGTTAAATGCGGGAGCGTGTCAGTACGTCCGTGTTGATCCATCTGATGCAACCGGTAGCAAGATTCACGTGGTGTACATGGGTGCGCCCGATTCGGCGGCACCCACCGGTCCCACAAGGAGAGTGTACTACTCCTATTCCAGCAACGGTGGTGTGAGTTGGAATCGGTTTGGCACGACAGACGGCCTTGAGGTGCCAACCCGCCGGGCCGGCTTCCCATCGCTGGACATGCTTCAGGGTACAACGCAAGGGACAATCGTCGCAAACCACAACGTTGTCTCAACCGACTTACAGTCGATCGTTTTTGTGGACTCGCCGCCCGGTACCGGCGCATTCGCCGAACTGACACCGCCTCCGATTCTCGGGGGCGCAGATGAGCCGATATGGCCGGATGTTGCCGGAGCGGCCGACGGGTCAATTGTAATGTCCGCATCGAAATCCGGAGCAAATACCGGGCACTACACCCGAACCACTGACTTTACGACATGGGCTGCTTGGGGGACGACTGTGCCGGCAGCCTCCGCAGGGTTGGTCGCAAAAGCCAATGGAACCGGACGCGTTGCCATCATACTCAATCCATCGTTTGCTGCGGTTGATGATGGACTTTACTACCTCGAATCGACCAACAATGGAGCCTCATGGCCATCTCAGGGAACGCGCTTTATGATAGACGGACGCGTCGTCGGGCCGGACACGTTCTACCATACTCTCGGCAGCGATTGCGTCTATAATGGAAACAACCTGCTCGTCGCTTTTGGGGAACTCAATGGCGGGGCAAATGCACCAACCGACAGCGCGCAGATTTCCTTCTGGAGTCAGGCCACCGGAATCGTTGTTGCGGCATCGAAGGTCAACACACCCAACGTGACGCCGTTTGAGAATCGCGCAACATTCAACACAACAACTCTGGACATGCCGTCCATTGGCATGTCGGGCAACACGATCGTGATTGCGTATCATGCGATGATGAACAACGACACGTCGGCCAACGGGTATAACTGCAGCGATATCTTCTTGGTGTACTCGACGAACGGCGGCGTGTCATGGTCGAATCCGCGGCGGATCACAAACACAAGAGGAATTGATGAGCGTTTTGTTTCTGTTTCCCCTTACAATGAGCCGGGAATGGTAAACCTGGTGTGGCAGGAAGATCCCGAAGCAGGCGGCTTTATTATTGGGGATCCCGGGACGATAGCGCGACGCACCCGACAGGTGTTCTTGAAGACATCGATCATCACGGATGTACGCCAGGGGAACGCTCTTCCATCTGACTTCAAGCTCGAGCAAAACTACCCCAACCCGTTTAACCCAGCGACGACGATACGCTACAGTGTGCCGGTAGGAACCGATGTGACGCTGAAGGTGTACAACACGCTCGGACAGGAAGTGGCGACACTCGTAAACGACTATCGCACGGCAGGGACGTACGACGCGGAATTCTACGCACCGGCGCTTGCCAGCGGCGTGTACTACTACACGCTCAGAGCAGGGAGCTTCACGGCCACAAAGAAAATGCTCCTGACCAAATAGTATC